>JAZSMS010000090.1:0-2098 GCA_045536015.1 Clostridia bacterium | reverse complement strand
GCGCTTGTATGCACCCGTGCTTTACAGACAAATAAAAAATTCAATAAAAAATTGCGAGTTTGGTATTTACGTAAGTAAAACGTATTTGCAAGAAAAATATAAAATTAAGGGTAAAATGTGCGGCTGCTCTGACGTTGTTTTAGATAGGGCAGACGAGGCAGTTTTAAAAAGTAGGCTTGAAAAAATTGATAAAATAAGTGATAGTGACGTAATAAACCTTTGCCTTATTGGCTTTTATCAGGGTAGAGGCAAAGGGGTTGACACTGCAATAAGAGCATTATCACGCCTGCCTGAAAAATATCATTTGTCCGTGCTTGGAAACGGTACGCAAGAGAATAGAGATAAATGGTACGAATATGCAAAAAAGTATGGTGTTACAGAAGACCGCTTGCATTTTCCACAGCCGCTTGCAAGCGCTAAAGAAGTGCTAAAGTGGCTTGATGGCTTTGATATGATGATTCTTCCTACAAGAAGTGAAGGATTATGTAGAGTTATTCTTGAAGCGATGTCGCGCGGAGTGCCTTGCGTTGCAACCGATATTTGTACTATGCCCGAGCTTTTGCAAAAAGAGTGCTTATTTGCACTTGATGATGATAAAGCCGCGGCAGAGATTATACAAGATATGTTTGCCGATAAGGAAAAAATGAAAATGGTCGCAAAACAGAATTTTGAGCACGCAAAGGACTATGATTTTGAGGTGCTAAAAAAACGCAGAAATGAATTTTTGTTAGAATTCAAAGAGTATTGCGAAAAGTTTAAGGAAAAATAAAATGAAAATATTTTACTTTGGAAGCGTTTGTGCAGACGAAATTTTTAATAAAACCGTTGAGCAAAGCAAGGTAAAGCCCTCTTCTTCGGCACAAAACTTTGAAAGTGCACTAATAAAGGGCTTTAGTCAAATTGAAAATTTAGAGGTTACTGCCGCAAGTGCCGAGTCGATTGCTATGTACCCAGGCGGCAACCGCGTAATTTTAAAAAGCCGAACAGATAAATTAACCGAAAACATTAATACAAATATTCTTTTTGCAATAAATCTTCCGTTAATTAAACAAATAATGCACGCCAAAAGTTGTGCAAAGGTATTAAAAAAGTGGCTTAAAGAAAATAGTGATAGCAAGGATAAATGTGTTTTGTGCTATGGCATTTATCCTGCGGTAGTAAAAAAGATACAGGCACTTTGCACAAAAAACAAGTGCAAATGCTTTGCAGTTATTACCGACGTGCCCTCTACGATGTTTACTTATACAAAAAGCAAAAGCTTGCTTAAAAGATTGTTTTCGGGCTCGTACCGCAAAAGTGCAGTAAGTGTGCAGGATAAATTTGACGGCTATGTGTATTTAACCGAGAATATGAAGGACGAGGTAGCGCCCGGCAAGCCCTACACAGTTGTAGAAACTATTGCCGACGTTTCTATTTTTAATAACGTTAAAAAAGAAGATAAAGCAACACCACCCGCACTTATGTATGCTGGTGCGCTTTATAAAAAGTATGGGGTTGACCTTATTGTTGACGTATTTGAAAAGGTTAAAACCGATTGTCAGCTTTGGCTGTTTGGCTCGGGCGATTATGAAGAAGAAATTATTGCCCGCGCAAGCAAAAATGATAAAATTAAGTTTTTTGGCAGAGTTTCGCGCCAAGAGGTTTTGTTGCGAGAGCAGCAGGCAAGTTTGCTTTTAAATATTCGTAATAGCAGTGATGAATATACAAAATATTCGTTCCCGTCAAAAATGGTTGAGTACCTGTTAAGCGGAACACCTCTTGTCACAACGCGCCTTGAGGGTATTCCTTGCGAATATTATAATTATTGCTACGCTTTAAAAGAGCGTGATGCGGATAAAATAGCTGCAGAAATTGACGTTATTTTAAACGATAAAAATTTAGAACAAACGGGCAAAAACGCAAAAGAATTTGTTAAGAAAAACAAAAACGCACTTTGTCAGGCAAATAAAATTGTGGAATTTATGCTTAAAAAAATATAGAATTCGGAGAGAATTATGTTTAATAAGTTAAAGAGAATTTTAAAGAAAAACGGTTTGTTTGGCGGAATTAAATATATAATTAACAAATTAAGCGGCAAAGCGGCTTTGATTGAAAGCAT
>JAZSMS010000096.1:0-17641 GCA_045536015.1 Clostridia bacterium | reverse complement strand
TTCGGTTGCAGTTATCTCGTTTGTGTGGATGATTTCCCGTCTTGCCGTACAAGCCAAGATAAAAGACTCCGTTGCAAAGGGCGTTTGTGCCGCGATTTTAATTACCACCGTAGCCGTCTTTGCAATAACGTGCCTATCAACGGGCGATAAATTACATAATTTTGATTATGATCTAGCGGGATTTTATGCGCTTATCGTAGGTGCTTCTTCTATAGTGATCAGTTTTATCGTATTGCTTATTATCTCTCTTGTAAAAGGCAACTTTAAAGAAATAGCAAGCACTTGGGGACTTTACCTTATAATAGTTTTGATTCTTGCCCTGCCGCAGTTAATCTGCTTTACCTTTAACCAAAGCTCTAACGAGGGCTTTATGCGCCAGCATTTTAACTGGGTTAACACTAAGGACGAATACATTTGGTTTTATATTAAAAACGTAGGTATAGTTGCACTTTTGATCATTCCTGCATTTTTAGGTCTTTCAAAGCGTTTTAAGAGCGTGCTTGCACCTATTGCACTTATGCTTTTAATTGCCGATACCTATGCTTTTACGCCTAACCCGTACGATAACAACAAGTTCCTCTACCCCATTTATATTCTTGCTTGCGGCGGTGTTGCGGAATATATGTATCTGCTTTACAGCAAGGTTAAGCATATAAAAGGCACCAAGCTTATAGCCGTAGGAACAATTTTTGTCTGCATGTTTTCCGCCGTGCTTTCTATGGGGCGCGAGGTTGTTTCGGACGAATACGAAATGTATTCTAAAAACCAGGTTGCCGCATCCCAGTGGATTTGCGAAAACACTAAAGGCGACGACACTATTTTAACCAACGACCGCTATAACAATGCAATTTCATCCCTTACTGGAAGAAACGTAATGTGCGGCTCTAACTCAATGCTTTATCCGCACGGCTTTTCTAAAGAATATGATTACGTTCAGGTACAAGTAAGACGAATTTATTCAAATGCCGAAAACAATGTTGCTCTTATTAAAGAATATAGTGTTGACTATATCTTAATAGGTCCTGACGAGCGCAACAGCTACAACGTAAACGAAGATGCGATAAAAAACATCGCCTCACTCGTATTTGAGCAAGGCGACGTAAAGATCTATAAAATCAATTAAACAATTAATTAAAATATTTAATTATATCTGCTTTTTTAGCAGTAAGGCTTCCTTGAAGCATACCATCTCTGCCACCACCGCGTGCGCAGAGATTTTTTTTGAATTCTTCTTCGTCTTTTATTCCAAGTGCCATAAAGCGATAGCCTTTTTCATCGTCACCGCTTAAAACGCAAACGGAGGAAAAATCTTTTTTAAGCAGATTTACAGCCTCTTTTATGCTATCGGCATCATCACAAAAATAGCAAATCTTCTCTTTCGTTTTATCAAGCAATTCAACGTCTTTTTTTATAATTTCCTTTTTTAATTGCGTTATTATCTCGTCTTTTTCCATTGACCTTTTTGCAAACGCATCAAACGCTTCCTTTGAAGAAAGGTACGGCACCGATAATGCAGCGCCAATATGCTTTAGGCAAGAAGACATATTTTGAATCTCTTTTACAGCACGCTCGCCGCAGGCAACCCACAAGCGCATTCCTCCGCGGAATTTGCGTGCATCGGTAAGCACTATAGGACCTATCTGCCCCGTTTGAGTAACGTGAGGTGCACAGCAGGCACAGGCATCAACGCCCTCAATTTCAACTATCCTGATTTTGCCCTCAAGCTCTTTTTTATAACGGTATTCTACCTTGGTTATATCCTCGGGATAGTATGCCTTAATAGGCTTGTTTGACATAACCGCCTTGTTTGCAAGCGTAATAACCTTATCAAGCTGCTCGCGCGTAAGTTCGCCTGAGAAGTCCATCGTCATTTCGGTTTCACTTAAATGAAAGCCGACGTTATCAAAGCCAAAAAGCGAGTGAACTATTCCTGAAATTATATGCTCACCCGTATGATTTTGCATTTTATCAAAGCGCTTTTCAAAATCTATTTTTCCTTTAACTGTGCCAAGCGGAATTTGATTTTTAGAATAGTGATAAATCTTTCCATCCTTTTCCTGCACATCAAAAATTTCTTCATCGTTTAAAAAGCCAGTATCACTTTTTTGACCGCCGCCCTCGGGGAAAAATGCAGTTTTATCAAGCAACGTTTTATAGCCGTTTTCGCAATTTTCGCTTGATAAAACGGTTGCTTCAAAATACTCAAGCATACTGTCTAAATCAAATAATCTTTTAGTCATAACAAACTCCTTTTGTTAATTTTGAATAAAAAAACAAAATCTGTGGCATGTAGTTATCATACCACAGATTTAGAAATCGTACAATACAAAATACAATTAAAGCTTTTGTTTTTAAGTACTAAATTCATAAAAATTACGACGTCTTTTCTTGCCTTATTTAATCTCTTGCTCCAAATTGTCAAACTCTTGTGTAGAAAAGAATTCACCTAAAGTTATTTCCAATCCATCACAAAATTTTTTAATTGTAATTATAGATACATCACGTCTGCTCGCGTCCATCATACTGTATGCAGTAGAGGGAGTAACTCCTGATATATTTGCTAATTCATTTAGCTTTATGTTTCTTTCATCACATAATTTTTTAAATCTCTCAGCAACAACATCTTTTACACTCATTAAATTCACCTCAAGGATATTGTATGTAATTTTACATTGTTGCGTATACGCGCTTGCGTAACTTTGTAAATAATGTTATAATTAAACTATTATATGATTTGAGGTATTTAAAATGAAATGTGAAAACAACTTTTGCATTTATCAATTCAAAGGCAAGTGCATATTAGAAAAAATCAATATAGATAGTTGTGGGATGTGCGCAGAATGTATGTATCCTGACCTTGATGACAAATTTTTAAACCAAGCAAAGCAAAAGCTCCTAAAAAAATATAAAAACACGGATACTTATTAAAGCTTTTTAGTTGTTATTATAGCAAGCGTACTTATCTAACGCTTTTTCGCAATGTTCACTTTACTTTTTTTGACAGTTATTTTATAATAATTCTAAATTTAATATTGGAGAAAATATATGAAAACTACTTCTTTAATAAAGCGCTTGCTTCCGTACTATAAGCCATATACAAAAATTTTAATTTTTGACCTTTTTTGTGCGTGCTTAACGTGCGTTTGCGAGCTTGTTTTTCCACTAATAGTAAAGGAAATAACGGGCAGAGCCACCAACAATATAGAAACGCTTACAGTAGGCTTTATTTTGACTCTTGGCGGACTTTACCTTGTGCTGAGGCTTATTGATACCGCCGCAAACTACTATATGGCGTCGATGGGACATATTATGGGTGTTAAAATAGAATCAAATATGCGCCTTGACTTTTTTAACCACCTTGAAAAGCTTTCTTTCAGCTTTTACGATAACACAAAAATAGGCTCGATAATGTCGCGAATTACAAGTGATATGTTTGATATTACCGAGTTTGCACACCATTGTCCCGAAGAATTTTTTATTGCGGGCATAAAAATATTAGTTTCGTTTGTTATTCTTTGCACCTTCTCTGTTCCGCTTACGCTTATTTTATTTGCGTGCCTTCCGCTTATGCTTTTGGTGCTTAATTACTTTAACGGCAAAATGAAAGAGGGCTTCCGCCAATCACGCAAGACCGTCGGCGAGCTTAACTCTCAGGTTGAAGACAGCCTTTTAGGTATGCGCGTTGTAAAGTCGTTTGCAAACGAGCAAATGGAAATAGGCAAATTTTCAAAGGGCAATACCGTTTTTACAAAGGTAAAAACAAAGGTTTATCACTTTATGGCAGGCTTTCAGTCTTCTACAAGATTTTTTGAAGGCTTTATGTACATAGTTATAATCGTTATCGGCGCTATCTTTTTAATCAACGGTAAAATTGAGGTAGAACACTTTGTAGCGTATTTATTATACGTTGCAACGCTTCTTGCCTCTATCCGCCAAATAGTACAGTTTGCCGAGCAGTTTCAGCGCGGTATGACGGGTATCGAGCGCTTTGCCGAAATTATGGATACCCAGCCTGATATTGTAGACGCGCCAAAAGCACGCGAATTGGAAAATACAAACGGCGAGATTGAAATTAAAGACGTTACGTTTTCGTATAACGATGATAACAAGCACGTGCTTAAAAACTTTTCGCTTAAAATTAACGCAGGTGAAAGCGTAGCATTGGTTGGTCCCTCGGGTGCAGGAAAGACTACCGTTTGCAGTATCATCCCCCGCTTTTATGATATTCAGTCAGGTGAAATAACGATAGACGGCGTTAACATAAACGAGTACACGCTTTCTTCGCTTCGCAAGCAGATAGGTATTGTTCAGCAGGACGTTTATCTGTTTTCGGGAACGGTGCTTGAAAACATCGAATACGGCTGTCCCGGCGCAAGTCTAGAGCAAGTTAAAGAGGCGGCGCGTTTGGCGGGAGCTGATGAATTTATCGAAAAGCTTCCCGAAGGCTATAATACCTACGTAGGCGAGCGCGGCGTTAAATTATCGGGCGGACAAAAGCAAAGAATTTCAATTGCCCGCGTTTTCCTTAAAAACCCGCCGATACTTATTTTAGATGAGGCAACAAGTTCACTTGATAACGAAAGTGAGCATTTGGTTCAAACGTCGCTTGAGCGCCTTGCAAAGGGCAGAACAACTCTTACTATTGCCCACCGCTTAACAACGATAAAAAATGCCGACAGAATTGTAGTTTTAACAAAAGACGGCATTGCCGAGCAGGGCACGCACGACGAGCTTATTAAGCTTAACGGCTTATATTCTTCACTTTACAAGATATAAAAAAGATCCCCGAAGGGTTCTTTTTTGTATCTTTTTTTATTTATCTTCTTTTTTATTCTCCTCGGGTTTAGGCAAATTAAAGCCCTCGGTGCTTTCCTTCATAAACATAATTTTAACAGTCATAAAAAATAGTTTTATATCTAAAAGGAATGAATAATTTTCTATATACATTAAGTCAAGCTGAAGCTTATCGTACGGTGTAGTATTGTATCTGCCATAAAGCTGTGCATATCCCGTTAAGCCACCGCGCACCTTAAGACGATAAGAAAATTCGGGAATTGCCTCCATATACTGCTTTGTATGCTCAACACGCTCAGGACGCGGACCTACGATGCTCATATCGCCAACTAAAATATCTATCAACTGCGGAAGCTCATCAAGCCTTGTCATTCTTAAAAATTTGCCAATAGGGGTAATACGCGGGTCGTCTTCTTCGGCAGGGTGCGGTGCACCGTCAGCCTCAGCATCAACTATCATACTTCTGAACTTATGAATTTTAAAAACTCTGCCGTTTATTGTATTTCGCTCTTGCCTAAAGAAAACAGGACCTCCGTCATAGCACTTTATAGCAAGTGCGGCTAAAAGAAATATCGGTGAGGTTAAAATTAAAAGCAATGCCGAGATGACTATATCGCACGTTCTTTTTACAAAGCGTTGCTGGAAATTAAGACCTATGTTACGGCAAAGCAACAGTGGCGTATCAAACATATGCACACATTCTGCTCCGCGGATAAGTATATCCGAAACCTTGGTTGTGGTATAAACTCTTTTATCGTTTTCAAAGCAGATTTTTAATATTTTGTTTCTCTGCTCGGAATGTACGTCATAGATAACTATACAATCGTATTTTTCTATGCGCTTTGTTATTTCTTCTATACCAAGCGAAACGTTTGCTATTTCTTTAATTAAAAATTTATCTCTTCTTTGCGAGGTCTTATCAATAAACGCCTGAGGCGCATATTTATCAAATATAACAAGCGTTTTTCTGGCAGGAAACAGCTTGTGAAGCACAAAGTTTCCGCCGTAGGTTACAAAAATTATAACAGCAACGTCGGCAAGGAATACGTAAAGCATCGGCAAAACCGAAACAAAGCGTGCCGCAAGCAAAACTATCTGTAAATAAATAATAAACACCGTTGCAAGCGCCGCTAAAATTTGTGCGGTTATAAGATTTGCCTTGCGATACGTACCGTATTTAAGTCCGTCAAACGAGCGTAGGAATATAGACGCAAGGATAAAGTGTACCAAATAGAAAAACCAGTTACCCTTTTGAACAAACGGAACTACGATGTAGTTATTATATTCGGTTATCCAGGCATGAGCAAATATCACAGTTTCCGAAGCTATTAGCAAAACTGTTAGTAAAAAGCGCAAAAACTTTTTAAATTGCTCGTTACTTTTTTTCATACTACTTTTCCTTTATTTGCAAAACTTTTTAATTATGGCATCGGCAATGCGCTCACTTGCGTGACCGTCGCCATAAGGGTTAGAAGCCTTGCTCATCTTTTCATATTCGTCCTTATCGTTTAAAAGTCGCATAGTTTCTTTATAAATAACTTCACTATCGGTACCTACAAGTTTTAACGTGCCTGCCGCAATACCCTCGGGGCGCTCGGTAGTATCACGCAAAACTAAAACCGGTTTTCCAAGCGAGGGGGCTTCTTCCTGAATTCCGCCCGAATCACTTAAAATAAGGTGTGCGGCATTTTGGAAGTTATGGAAATCAAATACCTCAAGCGGCTCGATAAGCTTTACCCTGTCGCAATCGCCAAAAATTTCGTCTGCGGCGGCGCGTACAAGGGGATTCTTATGCACAGGATAAATTACCTTTATTCCCTCTACTTCATCTAAGACACGACGAATTCCTCTAAAAATATTGCGCATAGGCTCACCAAGATTTTCTCTTCTGTGGGCAGTCAACAAAATAAGCTTATCGCCTTGAAGCCAATCAAGCTCGGGATGCGAATAATTTTCTTCAACCGTGGTGCTCATTGCATCTATTGCAGTATTGCCCGTTACAAAGATTTTTTCATCGTCGATATTCTCTTTAAGTAAATTTTCACGGCTTAACTCGGTTGGTGCAAAATACATATCCGTCATGCAGTCAACCATCTGTCTGTTCATTTCCTCTGGAAATGGCGAATACTTATTATAAGTTCTTAAGCCTGCCTCAACGTGACCTATTGCAACCTGATTATAAAATGCTGCAAGTCCTCCTGCAAAAGTGGTTGTAGTATCTCCGTGAACAAGAATTATATCGGGCTTTGCCTCTTTTATAACTCCGTCAAGACCTAAAAGTGCTCGGGTTGTTATATCGCAAAGAGTTTGTCCCTGCTTCATGATGTCAAGATCGTAATCAGGGGTTATTTTAAAGGTTTCAAGAACCTGATCAAGCATTTCGCGATGCTGTGCAGTAACGCAAACTATGCTTTCAATCTCTTCTCTGCTTTCAAGTTCTTTTACTAAAGGAGCCATTTTTATAGCCTCGGGACGAGTGCCGAAAATACTCATTACCTTTACTTTTTTCATTTTATTTCTCCTTTTTTAACTGAAATAAATATTTTATATTACTGTTATAAAATCTTTTTATTCTCTTTGGCTCACGCACAATGCGATATAGCCATTCGATATTATGCTTTATAAAAAACTGCGGTGCTCGTTCTTTACTTCCGCTTAAAACGTCAAAGCTTCCGCCTACGCCTACAAAAATTCCATTTTTAAAACCATCAAGATGCTTATAAATAAGCTTTTCTTGCTGCGGAATTCCAAGCGCAACCAAAACAATATCAGGAGCAAGCTTTTTAATTTCTTCAAAAACGGCATCTTTATCTTTAACATAACCGTTAACAGCACCTACCACGTTAAGCTCGGGATACCTTTTTGCTAAAACTTCTTTTAGCTTATCAATAACCTCTTGCTTTGCGCCAAACAAAAATATACTTTTTTTTAGTTCATTACCAAAACTAAATAAGCATTGAGCAATTTCTACACCCGGAACACGCTCGCAAATATCAAAGCCAAGCTTTGCTCCGCCTTTAACAATTCCTATTCCATCGGCAACTATGGTAGTATTTTCGTCAAGCAAAAGAGTGCACATCTCGCTATCTTCTTTACCAAACATAAAGGCTTCGGGGTTAGCGGTTACTATAAACTTTTTATTTTTATTTTCAAGATCACTTTTTAAATTTTTAGTAAAATCACTAAGTGTCCCCTTGTAAATTTTGCCAAAAAATCTTTTCATTAACACAAAACCTTACATTATTTCGCAGTATGCTACATAATATTATAATCTTTTATATAAAATAAAGCAAGCCTTTATTTTTAATCATCTTTATAGTTTAAATATTGACTTTTTCATATATTTTTGATAAAATTATTATACTAA
The DNA here is from genome assembly GCA_045536015.1 of Clostridia bacterium. Taxonomy (GTDB): domain Bacteria; phylum Bacillota; class Clostridia; order Christensenellales; family QALW01; genus JAZSMS01. The sequence goes on along the minus strand of JAZSMS010000096.1, from coordinate 9,480 downwards.
AATAAAAGGAGATATTATTATGCCCTGGATCTTAATTACTATTGTTGCTATTGTTCTTTTTATTATTATACCCAATATTCGCATAGTTCCTCAGGCGCAGGAATACGTTATCGAATTTTTAGGTAAATACCGCGCAACCTGGTCTGCAGGCTTGCACGTTAAAATTCCGTTTTTAGAGCGAATTGCAATGCGTATAACGCTTAAAGAACAAATTATCGATTCTCCCCCGCAGTCAGTTATCACAAAAGATAACGTTACTATGAAAATTGATACCGTTGTGTTCTTCCGCATCTATGACGCAAACCTTTACACCTACGGCGTTGTTAACCCCAGAAGCGCACTTGAAAACCTTACCGCCACAACGCTGAGAAACATTGTTGGTGAGCTTGAACTTGACGGAACGCTTACCTCGCGCGATACCATAAATAGCAAAATGACTGCTATTTTAGACAGTGCTACTGATCAATGGGGAATTAAAGTTACACGCGTTGAGCTTAAAAACATTCTTCCGCCTAAAGAAATTCAAGATGCTATGGAAAAGCAAATGAAGGCAGAACGCGACAGGCGTGAAACACTTTTGCAGGCAGAAGGTCATAAGGCGGCGGCTATTACCCGTGCCGAAGGCGATAAGCAAGCTATGATTCTTGCCGCCGAGGGCGAACGTGACGCGCGCATTGCCCGTGCCGAAGGTGAAGCAAAAGCAGTGTTGCTTGCAAAGCAGGCAGAGGCAGACGGTATTAAGGCTATTATTGAGGCTAACCCCACTGCTGCAGTTCTTGAGCTTAAAAAGTACGATGCCTTAGTTGGTATGGCTAGTGGTCAGGCGGCAAAGATAATCGTTCCTACCGATGCGGTTGAATTAACCAAAAGCGGAACGATATTATCAGAGGTTATGGGAATAGGAACTGAGACAAAGCAAGGAATTCCTCCCAAACAAGAAGAGCCTAAAAAAGACATTTGTTGTGAATAAGACAGTAAAAACACGCATTTATTTGCGTGTTTTTTTATATAGAAAAATATAGAGATTTTCTTTTTAAAAATAATTTTTTGATAAATATTTAATTTTTTGCGCATAAAGTTTATTACAAGGAGTGATTTTATTGAATAAAAAGAAAATTATTGAGTCCGCACTGATTTCACTTTTAGCGGTTGCCATTGTAGCAGGCAGTGCAATGCTTTTTACTGACACTAAAAGCACTTGGTATATGATGCTTGAAAAACCGTCTATACAACCTCCCGCAATAGTCTTTCCTATCGTATGGAGTGTTTTATACCTTTTGTACGCCGCATCATTAACCCTTGCAATAATAAACAACGCAAGCAAAAAGACTTTTATTTTATTTTTAATTTTAGGTGTTTTAAATATCGCTTGGTGCCTTTTCTTTTTTACTTTCAAATTACCCGTTATAGCGCTTTTAATAATTTTAATGTATCTTGTGGCAAGTTATCTTACCATTAAAGAGCTTTACCCTTATTCTAAATGGGGTGCACTTTTGCTTATCCCCTCAATGCTTTGGCTTGCACTTGCAACTGTGATAAATTATCTTATAATACTGTTAAATTAAGCCGGAAAACAAACAAATGCTCTATTGCGCATATATGCACAATAGAGCATTTTATTAATTAATACCAAATAACAAATCACTGTACGAAGGATACGGCCAATACTCAGCACTAACCTTTTCTTCAAGCGAATCAACGGCTTTTCTGAGATTTTCCATTAATGGAATTACCCTGTTTTTATAAGCGTCGGCTTGTTCCTGAACAGATTTAACTGCGGCTGCGTATTTAATTTCGTCCTTAAGCCTTTTAATTATATCATTTGCGCGATTTGCTTTTTTTGCACAAAGCACAAGAATTTCTTCTTCGTAAGCACAGTCGATATCCTCGATAACTGTCTTCTTTTTAATGCAGGCGTTTGCAAGGTCGCGGGTAAACGCGCTGTAAGCAGGAAGAATATCCTTATTTACCATATCAATCATCGTTCTTGCTTCGATATGAACGGTCTTGCTGTAATTTTCAAGCATTATCTCATAGCGCGATTCCATTTCTTCACGAGAAAGAACTTTGTGATGCTCAAAAAGCGCGACGTTCTTTTCATCAAGATAATGCGAAAGTGCCTCGGGCGTTGTTGGATAGTTAGAAAGTCCTCGCTTTTGCGCTTCTTCTATCCACTTTTCGTCATAGCCGTTACCGTTAAAGAAAATTCTCTTATGCTTGGTAATGGTTTCGCGTATAAGCTTATTCAAATCGCCCTCAAAGTCATCCGAGTTTTCAAGTCTGTCAGCAAATTGGCAAAGGCTTTCGGCAACTATGGTGTTTAAAACAATATCAGGCTCGGCAACCGAAGCGTGTGCGCCGGGCATACGGAATTCAAACTTATTACCCGTAAAAGCAACGGGTGTTGTACGGTTGCGGTCGGTAGTATCCTTTGTAAAGCGTGGAAGCACGTGTACGCCAACCTTAAAGCGTTCCTTTTCCCTTGCCTCTATTTTTTCGCCACGCTCGATAGCAAATAAAATTTCTGCTAAATCATCGCCTAGGAACATAGATATTACTGCAGGCGGTGCTTCAGAAGCACCAAGACGGTGGTCATTTCCTGCCGAGGCAACTGAAATCCTTAAAAGATCCTGATATTCGTCAGTAGCTTTTATAACTGCACACAAGAATAATAAGAACTGCGCGTTTTCTTGCGGGGTTTTACCTGCATCAAGCAAATTAACGCCCGTAGTTGTCTGAATTGACCAGTTATTATGCTTACCGCTACCGTTTATGTATGCAAACGGCTTTTCGTGAAGCAAGCAAACAAGATTGTGCTTTTTAGCTATGCGTTGCATAAGTTCCATAGTAAGCTGATTGTGGTCAACTGCAATGTTTGTAGTTGTGTATATAGGCGCAAGCTCATACTGTGCAGGTGCCGCCTCGTTATGCTCGGTCTTTGCCAAAATGCCAAGGCGCCAAAGCTGCTCGTCAAGTTCTTTCATAAACTTATGCACGCGGCTTTTTATAGTGCCAAAGTAATGGTCGTCAAGCTCTTGTCCCTTTGGAGGACGTGCGCCAAAAAGCGTTCTGCCCGTATACATAAGGTCCTTGCGCTTTTCGTAAAGCTCTTTAGGAATTAAAAAATATTCCTGCTCAGGTCCAACGGTAGTGGTTATTCCCGTAGCATCGCTTGAGAATAATTTTAATATTCTTGCGCCCTGCTTGTTAATTGCCTCCATTGAGCGAAGCAAGGGAGTTTTTTCGTCAAGTGCCTGACCGCCATAGGAGCAAAACGCAGTAGGAATACAAAGCACGCCTTCTTTTATAAACGCATACGAGGTAGGATCCCACATCGTGTATCCTCTGGCTTCAAACGTTGCACGAAGACCTCCGTTAGGAAAGCTTGAGGCATCAGATTCGCCGCGGATTAGCTCCTTGCCGGAAAATTCCATAATAATTCCGCAGCCCTCTTTTTTGGGCGAAATAAAACTATCGTGCTTTTCAGCAGTAATACCTGTAAGCGGCTGGAACCAGTGCGTATAGTGCGTTGCACCCTTTTCGATAGCCCACACTCTCATTTTTTCGGCTATAACGGTAGCAAGTGCAGTATTAAGATGATGCCCGTTTTTTACGCAATACTGAAATTGCTGATATTCTTCCTCCGAAAGCATCTTTTTCATTACGTCATCATTAAAAACGTTTGATGCAAATATTTCAGTAACGTTCATTTTTAAGCACCCCTTTTTATAAATATAGTTAATTATAAAATAGACAAGATATATTGTCAATTGTTTTAAAAGAAAAACGGTTGAATTATCAACCGTTTTCGTCACTTTCGTTTTCGGTAAAGTCAAAACCGTCAAAGATATCTATCTGCTGCTGTTCTCCTTGAGGTTCGTCTTCTAAAATAGGAAGATCAAATTCGTTAGGCGAGGTATCCTCGTTATCAACAAAATCGTAATAATCTTTAGCCTTGCGGGTAAAGCTTGCTTTTTTGCTTTGCACATAGCCGTTACGCAAATAAATTGCAACGATATCAAGTATAAGCAACGCAATTAAAACGGCAAACAAAATGATAAGCATTGATTTTGAATTCATACCCTTTTTCTGCCCGATATTTTCTTGCGGAGCAGTTGTTGCCAATTCTATATCTTCAATTTCGTCCTGAACGTCCGGCGGAATGGTCGGCGGTGCGTTAGTTACCTTGCCACTGTTGTTGTAAGGATCTTTCGTCTTCTCCGGCGGAGGCTGTGTTACGCCCGAGGTCGGTGTAGGCGAAGGTGAAACGTCGGGTGTACCATCCGGCGTTGCGCTGGGCGAAGGTGACGGAGTTTCGCCCTCAGGTGTTGGCGAAGGTGTTTGTCCGTCAGGCGTAGGCGAAGGTGTTTCGCTACTTTCTGCAGTAGGCGTAGGCGTTGCCTCATCAGGTGTAGGCGAAGGTGTTTCGCCACTTTCTACAGTAGGCGTAGGCGTGGGTGTTTCGTCAGGCTCTGCCATAACCGAAAAAGCGCACGCAAACATAAGTGCTACTATTATTAAAATTGAAGCAAAAAACAATTTGTTATTTTTCATTTTTTCCCTCTAAAATCAAGATAAGTATATTATAACTGCATAATTGCATTATGTCAATCGCGCAATTACTTTCTTACCCACGTTGACGGTGCAAAAGTAAGCAAAAGCGGATAAATTTCTAAACGGCCCATCAACATTGCTATCGAAAGCACAAATTTTGAAAATTGCGAATACCCGGCATAACTTGCCATAGGACCTACATTGGCAAATCCGGGACCTATATTATTAAAGCAAGCTACTGCCGCGGAGACATTTGTTTCGATATTAAACTTATCAAGGCATAGCAATGTAAACACGGCAATAAGGCAAAACATATAAAGTGCAAAATATCCTGCAACTGCTTTTGTTGTCTGTTCGTCAACTCTCTTATCTTCAAAACGCATCGCTTCTACCGAATGAGGATGCAATACGTGACGGCAACTGTTTTTAATAAACTTAAAAAGCAAAATTAACCTTGAAACCTTTAATCCACCTGCAGTTGAACCCGCGCAAGCACCTATTATCATTAAAATTAAAAGAATTCCTTTAGAAAACTCGGGCCACTGATTAAAGTCAGCCGTTGCATAACCCGTAGTTGTCATAATCGACGAAACTTGAAAAAACGCCGCGCGTGTTGCAGATGCAAAATTTTCAAAAAGCGGATAAATATTAAGCGTTATAAGTACAGTAGAAGCTACCGCAATTATAAAATAAACGCGCAATTCTTCACTTTTAAGCGCGGCTTTTATATTACCTATAAGCATATAGTAGTAGAGGTTAAAGTTTATACCAAACAAAAGCATAAACAAAGCTATTATCCATTGCTGAGCAGGTGTAAGCGTAGCAAGTCCGCTTGATAAAAGACTAAAACCTCCCGTACCTGCCGTACCAAAGGAATAAACTGTTGCTTCAAACAAGCTAAGTCCGCTTATAAGCAGGATAATAATCTGTAAAGCGGTCATAGCCATATAAATAAGATAAAGTATTTTTGCAGTAGTACGAATTTTGGGTACAAGCTTTCCGACAATAGGTCCCGGCATTTCAGCACGCATAATGTGGATAGAGCGTCCCGTTTCCGTCGGCAAAATTGCCATAACAAACACAAGTATTCCCATTCCACCTATCCAGTGAGTAAAGCTTCGCCAAAAATGCAAGCCTTTTGCCATTTCTTCTACGTTTGTTAAAATAGAAGCACCCGTGGTGGTAAACCCGCTTACCGTTTCAAAAAAGGCATCAATAAACGAAGGTATAGCTCCGCTTAAATAAAACGGCAATGCGCCTAAAAGCGAAAGCACTATCCACGAAAGAGCAACCGTTACAAAGCCTTCGCGCGCAAAAATATTTTTATTTTTTCCTTTGCAAAGCAGTACCAGCGGAATTCCGATTATAAGCGAGATAAGTATTGTATAAACAAAATACAAAAACTCTCCTTCGCCGTAATAAAGAGATACCACAAGTGGCAGAAGCATAAGTGCCGCCGTAACGAGCACTATCTTACCTACCGTGCTTAGAATCATTTTAATATTCATTTTATCATCCTAAAATATCGTCTAAATCGTTAATTATCATTCCTGTAACAATAACTATAACCTTATCATTAGGATAAATAAAGTCGTTACCGCCGGGAATTATCGGTGTTTTATCGCGGATTATACCACCGATTATTATATCGTTCTTTATATTAAGGTCTTTAAGAGCCTTGCCTGCGACAAGCGAATCTTCGCTTACTATAAACTCAATAGCCTCTGCCGAGCCTTCCATTAAGCGATACAGCGTTTCTACCTTGCTGCCAAGCGAATTTTCAAGCGCGCGCGCATAACGCATAACAACGTCGGCAACCGTGCGTTTAGGGGTGACTATGCAATCAAGTCCAAGTTTTTCGCCCATTAAGTGCATTTCGTCACGGTTAAGCTTTGAAATAACCGTAGGCACATCAACCGAGCGCGCAAAATATGACATTATCATATTTACTTCATCCGAACCCGTAAGTGCCACAAAGGCATCCATATTTTGAATACCCTCTTCGTTTAAATTTTCATACTGCGAGCCGTCAGCGTTTATTATGACGGCTTTAGGCAAATTTTCGCTAAGATCCTGACACAAATCAAACTGCTTTTCTATTATCTTAACGTTACTGCCCGTTGCACAAAGCAAGCGTGCAAGGTATTTTGCGGTTTTACTACCGCCTAAAATCATAATATTTTTTGCTTGCTTTTGCATTAAACCAAGCTCTTTAAAAAACTTATGTATTTCGGTTTGTGTTGCGGTAATACCTATTCTATCACCGCCTTCAAGCACAAAGTTACCATCGGGAATATAAGTTTTATCTTCTCTGCGCACTACGCAAATTAAGAACTTTGCGGAATACTTGCTTCTAAGCTTGCTAAGCGGAATTCCTGCAAGAACGCTGTCGGGCTTTAATTTGAGTTCGATCATTTCAAAATTTCTTCTTGAAAAATGCTCAACCTTTGCCGCAGAAGGTAAGTTTAAAATATTATAAAGCTCTTTTGCAACAAGATGCTCAGGGTTGATAGCCATAGATATATCAAGCTGCTTACGCATAAAGGTTATGCTTTGCTGATTGTATTGAGGATCGCGTATTCTGGCGATAGTATGCGCCGCACCTATTTTGCCCGCAAGAAAACAGCTTAACATATTAAGCTCGTCCGAAGCGGTTGTTGCAATAAAAAGCTCAGAATCTCCTACCTCTGCCGCACGAAGTGCCTCGCAATCGGTAGCACTTCCTGTTACGCCCATAACGTCGTAGACGTTTGATAATTTGTTTATAACGTCCTCATTTACGTCAATAACGGTAACATTATGACCTTCCATAACTAAACTTTCTAAAACTGCAGAGCCTATTTTTCCTCCGCCTGCAATAACTATGTTCATAAAACTCTCCTTGCAAGTTTATATAAAAAGTATAACATTTTTTTAGCGATTGTCAACATTTAATGAAAACGCACATCCGCAGTAGTTTTGTCTGTAAAGTCCGTATTTTTGTGAAAGCTCTATCGACTGCAAATAGCCGTTTTTCTTTTTAAAATCCGACGGCAAAAATTTTACACCGTACTTTTCTGCAAGTTCCTGCCCTATCAAATTAATTTTTTGTGCATCCTTATGGGGCGAAACGGTAAGCGTTGTTGTAAAAAAGTCAAAGCCCTGCTCTTTTGCTTTTTGCGCCGTTTTCTCAAGGCGCTCCGCAAAGCATATCTCGCACCTTGCCCCGCCCTCGCGCTCATTTTCGTAACCCTTTGTCAGTGCAAAAAACTCGTCAGGCAAATATTCGTCGCATAAAAACTCTACGGGATTTTTTGCATCAATTAATTCAATAAGTTTTTTTTGCGTTTCAAGACGCTTTTGATATTCTTCAAGCGGATGAATATTAGGGTTAAACCAATACACCGTAACTAAAAAGTACTCTGAAAGTGCTTTAATACAATAACTACTGCACGGACCGCAGCACGAATGTAATAATATTCGCGGTGTACCAATAAGGTCTTTAACTATCTCGTCCTGCAATTTTTGATAATTTATTTTTTCCATTACAAATCAACTATCCCATCAATTTCCTGCGCAATAAGCGTTGTTTGTCCGTCTGCATAGTGATACAAATTAACTTTATCTCTCTCTTTTGCGCAGTAAAAAATTTGTTTTGCATCACCTTGTATTATCGGCATGAAAAACTCTTTTGTTAAAACGTTTTGCGAAATTAACTTTTCGCTTTGACCGACAGATAAAATCATATCGCAAACGTCAGGATCGTCGTCCGCTTGCTTAAAAAACACACTTGATTTTCCGTCGCCAAGCAAAACCGACTTTGCCAAAAACTTTCTAAACGTGTTAACAAAAACAGTTGCAACGTTTTTGTTAAGCTCGGTTTTATTTGCATTTTTATCCGAACAATAGACAACAGAATTTGTTTCGGGCTCTAAAACAAACGTTATTTTATCAAATTCTTCATAATAAGTAAGCGAATCGACGTATCCGCCTATTATCTTGGTTGTTTTTAATTCTTTAGAAAAATCAAGATAGTAAATTGCGTTATCAATCTTCCTTGGTGCTGTTGTAAGTAAAAACGCCGAATTTTTATTTGTATTAACCGCCACGTTGTAGATTGCATTTTCGCTTGTTTGTCTTATAAGACGTACTTCTTCTTTAGAAGAAAATGCCTTATAAAAAACCGAAAACGTATCTTCGCCATCAGCACGGGTATAAACTATGCCCTCGTTAGAATTTGTTACAACGTCACTTGAAAACATGCTTACCTGCGAGGCAATTTCCGTTTGTTTTATTCTTTTAAGGTCAATTTTCACAAGCGTTCCGCACTCTTGCGGATAAGTGTAATTTTTTATAAAAAACGCATATCTACCATTTTCGCTAACGGAAGGATAAAACGTCTTATCTATCTGAATACTCTTTTTAAAATTGCTTGAGTAAACGGTAAACTGCCAAAGTTCACCGCTTTCTCTGCCACAAATAACCGCATCGGACAAAACAAGCTTTATTGGGTCACATTCTTCTAAAACTACTTTTGCTTCTAAATAATCGTCATATTCTAAAAGCATATACCTACTTTTAGGATAAACATTTGCCTTTTGAGCATAGAGAGTTTTTCCGTCAGGCGAAAACTGCATTGACGATGCTAAAACGTTAGTATCAAGAATTTTTACCGCACCGTCAACAAACAGATATAAGTTACCCCACGTTGCCTCGGTAGAAGCACTTGCAACAAACGCAATACGCGAAAAATCAGTATTTACCTTCCATGAAACAACGTTATTTATAAGCAACGTTGTTTTGCCATCTTTATTAAGATAAAGTTTATTATCCGAAACAAAAAGCACGTTACCGTTTTTATCAAGCGCGTAGTCGGCAGTATAAAGCGGATCAGTAGCATTTTTATCATACACGTCTTGCGCAAGAGTTATTATCTCCCCGTTTTTA
>JAZSMS010000111.1:0-41770 GCA_045536015.1 Clostridia bacterium | reverse complement strand
TACTTTTCTTGCTTTAGAACGTTTCAATTACCTTCACCTCCACGTAGGATCGCTTAATTCTTCAACCATACGGCAGGTAAGCGCAATTCTGTATTTTCTGTACGGTCCTTGTTTAGGATAGCAAGTATAAATTGTAAGCATTTCGCCCTCGTTTCGAGTAATATACGAGCTCTCCTTTACCGAATAGATATCCTTTGACTCAACCTTATAAACATATTTACCGTAAACGGTGTTAAGTACCACTGTTTCGCCTACGGGAAGGTCCTCTAAAAAGTAGAGTTCCTTTTGCCTATTAACGTGAAACGAAAGCACGCAGTTTCCGCCGCAGCCGGGAAAGCGGGAATTAAAGTATCTTCCTATGCCGGCATTAAGCACGTCGTCAGTATCGCCGTTATATACGGGAATTTCGTTTGCGCCAAGATACTCAACGGTAAGCGTTGCCCATTTTTTGCCCCAGCGTATTTTAGGAAATTCGTCAAGCGAAAAATACTTTTTTTCGGCATCAAAAACTACCGAAGGATTAACGTAGTCCATTTGATCGTCAACACTGTCGGCAGAAGTGCTTTGTTTGTCCGCTATAAGTGCATTCCATAACGGCGAAGTGGTTACAAAGGTATTAAACAAAAAAATGCTTATACAAATTACAGCAACAAAATATAAAAGAAAAGGCGCACCGAGCAATATGAATTGCTTGGCGGCGCCGCAATCTTTGTTTTTTAAAATATTAGTTTTCACTTGCTTTTTTGCGAACGATAACAACTGCACCTGCTGCTAAAATTAAAGCAACACCTGCTGCAAGCCAAAGGTAAGATGCATTACTTGCCTGATCAAGCACGCCCGTTGCCTTAACAACGCCATCGGTATAAACAAATGCTGTTTTGCCGTTTTCGTCTTTAAAGGTAAGAGCCCAGTCGGTTGCACCGTCAGCGGTCTTAAGATGAGTTACTTCATAGGAGTAATTAACAACCTTGCAAGCCTTGTCAACAAGCTCTAAAATCTTGTTTCTCTGCTCTTTGGTGTAGTTCGCTGCCGCAGCGCCCTTGTTTTCGGGAACTGCTGCTTTAGCTTCTTTTAAAAGTGCTAAAAGCTGATCCATCTGTGCCTCGGTAAAGTCAGAATCTTTTATAAGCTGAACCGCACCGTTGTAGAAGGTTTCCTTATTTTCGATTGCACTGGGAATAGTTCCAAGGTAGTCAATGAGTTCTTGTTTTGTTGCTGCGTTTGCGCCAAGTGCACCGCAAACAAAAATCGCAATTATTGATAAAACAACTACAAATTTTTTCATTTTTCTACACACTCCAAAAATATATTGCTTTCTAAGTATAAATACTTATAGTTAAGTATATCACTTGCATTTATGTTTGTCAACCATCTTTATATTTTTTGTAAATATTCTTTTAATTTTCTTTATATCTCTTTGCTTGAGTTGAAAACATTCTGCAATATTCGCCGTTTCTCTGCATAAGCTCAGAATGATTGCCTTGCTCGATAATTTCACCGTTTTCTATAACAACTATTTTATCAGCACCGACTGCCGAAGATAGTCTATGCGAAACAAAAACGGTCGTCTTACCCTTTCTAAGCGAATCAAATTGGTCAAAAATTTCTTGCTCGGCAATAGCATCAAGTGAGGCGGTAGGCTCATCTAAGATTAAAATATCATTATCTCCGTAGAACGCTCTTGCAACAGCAAGCTTTTGCCACTGCCCCGTAGATAATTCAACACCGTCTTCTTCAAAAAATTTCATAAGCGGAGTTTCAATCCCTTTTGGAAGCTTGTTTAAAAATTCAAACGCATCACTCTGCTTTGCGGCGGCAATAATTTCTTCTTCGTTTTCGTCCTTTGTAACGTTGCCAAACATAATATTTTCTTTAGCCGTTACCGCATATCTGCCAAAATCCTGAAAAACTATGCCGTAAAGCGAATACAAATCCTTTGTATCGTATTCTTTTATATTTATATCATCAAGTAAAATTTCGCCTTCGGTTGGGTCGTAAAGACGCGTAATAAGCTTAATCAGCGTGGTTTTTCCTGCGCCGTTTAAACCCGCAAGTACTGTAGTTTTACCTGCCTCAATGGTAAGGTTAATATTCTTTAAAATATTTCGCTGGCTTCCCGGATAACGGAAGGTCACGTTTTTAAGTTCTATTTTATGTGCTATTCCCCTTTTAATCTTTGCGGGATTTTCTTTTTTTGCGCTGACGGTAGGCTCTTTTTTCATAAACGAAATAAGATTATCAATAAAAAGCGTGCCCTCATATATGGTAGCGGTGCCCGAAACAAACGTGCCCACACCCGTCGAGATTGCCGTTAGTGCCGAGGTATAAAGCGTGTAATCGCCTATTAAAATTTTACCCTGCAAAACAAGCCGAGCAACAAACAAAAACAGAGCACACATCGCAGCAAGGCGCAAAAAGCCTACGGCAATATTCCAATAGCCCTCCGATAAAATTATTCGCTTTAGTCCCGAAAAATAACCTTTAAAAACGTTATCGTAGCGCTTTTCAAAGTCGTCGCCCAAATCGAGAAGTCTTATTTCTTTAACATTATCCTTTTCAACCATCATAGTTGAAAAATAATTCATCTTGCGACGGGCAATGCTTCGTATGCGCATATAATTTACGGTTTTTCTGCGATAGACAAAGTTTATAATCGCCGCAGGAAGCGCAAGCACCGCTATCAAAAGCGCCGCCCAACCGCCTATTGCCGCTATCACAACAACGTAGCTGACTATGCTTATAACCGTACTTATTACGTTAAGCGTGGCGTTTAATATCTGTACGGGGCGCATACCTGCCTCGCGGTTTGCGTTTTCCAGCTGCTCGTAAAAATCGGGCATGTCAAAGCAGGCAATGTCTATTTCCTTTGCCTTTCTCATTATTTTTCTGCGGATATGATTTGTTACAAGCTCGCCCGAAAGCGAAGTGAGTATTCTGTTAACGTCGCCCGTTATTCTGTTTAAAAACATATATACAAACAACATCGTAAACAGAGTAATAAAGCCAACCGTAAAAATTCCGCCCCAGATTTCTCCATCCGAAGACGCAACAAGCTCGTTAATTATCTGCGCGTTTACGTACGTTCCCACAAGTGGCAAAACGCCGTTTAAAATTGCAATAAACACCATCGAAATCAATATCCACGGTCCCGTTTCCCAAACAAGCTCAAAAATGTAGAACAACCGTTTAAAAAAAGACTTTACAACCCGGGCAATATATCCGGGAACTTCCTTGATATTTTTAGGAAGCGGCTCTTTATTTTTTTCTGCTATCGCGTGCTTTGGCGGCATAAAACCGCCCGGGCCTGCACCTGCAGCCATAAAATCACTCCCAACTGTACCTTGCGCGCTCGCCGCCTATATATTTAGGACGCGTGCGTGCGCACAAAATATTTGCATTGCCTATTTTATTTATCGAAATTCTTACAGGAACCGCAACTGCCTTTAAGTGCATACCTATAAGCGTTCCGCCAATATCAAGTCCTGCACTTGCCTTTATGCTTTCTACCGCAACAGGATCAGAAAAAGCCGCATACGCGCTTGTTGCAAAGCTTCCGCCCGCTTTAGGCTGAGGAACTACCGAAACAATTTCAAGTCCGAATTTTTCTGCCGCTTCGCGCTCGATAATAATTGCGCGGTTTAAATGCTCACAGCACTGTGCCGCAAGATAAATTCCGTTTTTGTTTAAAACAGAATAAATTCCGTCAAAGACCTCTTTAGCGGCATCAAGATTTGAATTTTTGCCGATAACACCGCCCGTTATTTCGCTTGACGAGCAACCTACGACAAAAATTTCGCCCTTTCTCAAATTAGCCTGCGCAAGAATTTCTTCCGTTGCCTGCGCGGCAATATTCTTTAAATTTTCCATAAAAATCTCCATAAAACAAAGTTTATCAATTTATTATACAACATTTTTTAAATTAAATAAAGATACTTTTCAAAAAACTTTTTATATGTTATAATTTTTATACAAAATTTTACCTTTGGAGAAAGCTATGACACAATTTATTATCGTTCGTCACGGTCAAAGCCTTGCAAACGAAATGGGACTTTTTGGCGGTAGCGGAAACTTTCCGCTTACACAAAAGGGCATTTTGCAGGCAACCGCAACGGCAGAAGAACTTGACAAATATAAAATCGACGCAGTTTACGCCTCGGACCTTCAGCGCGCTTTTAAAACGGGCGAAATTATTGCAAAAAGGCAAAACTGCCCTATTTTCAAAGAAAAAGCCCTGCGCGAATTGTGCGGCGGACTGTGGGAAAGCTGTATTTTCGATCAGATAGGCATCGACTTTCCCGAAGAATACGAGCTTTGGAAGACCGACCTAATAAATTGCACTCCCCCCGAGGGCGAAGCGTTTACACATTTATTTGAGCGTGTTTCTGCCTGCCTTGCCCACCTTGCAAAAGAAAACGACGGCAAAACCATCTGTATTGCCGCGCATGCTACACCGATTAGAGCAATGGAAGCATTTTTTGCAGGAGGAATTGAGCATACGTACGATTTTAATTGGGTTTCTAATTCTTCGATAACAATCGTCAATTACGAAAACGGCGTTTGGACAAAAGTTTTGCGCAGTTATGACGAGCACCTCGGAAGCATGTCAACACGCCTGCCAAGCAGTATTTAATAAAAAACAAAAAAGCAATTCTTGAAAAAGAATTGCTTTTTATTTTACTCAAAATATATCGGAGGAGTGATTACTTCAACCGGAATTTCGGGTGTACTTCCAAAGCCCATATTTTCAATAGTTATCATTTCGGGACCTCTATCGTTACCAACGTGCGTAAGCCAATGATAGCCACCCGCATGACCTGCATAGAGCGTTACGTGTCTTGCCGCGGAATTATCCGACGCTCCCGCCACCTTAAACACAACTACCGAGCCAACGGGAATTGTTTCGGCAGGCGAAAAGCTAACAACGCCGCTTGAATAGCGCTTTGCCGTAAACGAAATTTTGCGTGAAAGCCCCTGCTTTACCCACTTGTTAGCCGCCTCGCGCCACGACTGTGCTGAACAAGGATATTCCGGGCGAGCAAGATGCGAGGTATCTATTCCTGCAACGTTTGGAAGATAATTAAAGTAAACGTACGTTAAATACGAAGCGCAAACAAGTCCGCCCTTTTTCTTAAAACGTGCTATGTCAGGAAGCCCCTGTGAATTGGTTTCGTACCCCGTAGAAGCTCCGTAATCGTAACCAAGACCCGACAAATAGCCAAGCCCCGCCTTATCTTTACCATAAATAAACACCCACATATTTCCGTCAGCGCGGTGTTTCTTTAGGTTGTAGCCCGTATATTCAAGTGCATCTAAAAATACGTTATCGTTTATATCAACATTGGAATTATACTTATATTCAAAATTAGGATCCGGTGTAGGCTCAGGTGTAGGCTCGGGCGTTGCAACAGGCTTTTCAGAAACGTAATCATTAAACATATAACCCTGTTTATCGTCACCGTAGCCAATATATGCCCATTCACCGCTTACCTTATAAACCTTTATCTGCGTGTTTCTTGCAAGGCTTGTTATTCTTTGACTTTCAGTAGTTGCCTGCGCACGAACATTTACAGTCTCGCCCGCAACGAACGCTAACGTAAACTTGCTTAAATCAACGGGACCTGCATTTTGCGCAGGTGTAGGCTCTAACGTTACCTCGGGCGTTACCTCCGGTGTAGGCTCTGGGGTGCTTTCAGGGGTTGTCGTAGCCGTTGGGGTAGGTGTTTCGATAGGCTGTATTATGGGCTCTTGCGGCTTTGAACATGCAACAAGAGCAATTATAAGCGTCAGGCAAATTATTACCGAAAACAACTTTTTCATTTTTATCTCCTAACTTTATTAAACAAACTTTATAAAGCATAGCAAAGTATAGCAGAATACGCGTTTTATGTCAAGCAATGTCAAATTTTACATTTTGACTTAAGGCAACTTTTTATAAAAAAAACAAAAAGACGAGAATTTTTTCCCGTCCTTTTTTTACATTTTAAATTCCCATAACCGTATCAATGGGAAGCGACATAACAATACCGTTTGCCTCGCTATGAACACCGCAGGTTTCGGTTATAGCCTTCATAATTTGAACCTTATTTTCGCTTGGTGCAATGATTAAAACTATTTCGGTTTCGTCCTGTACGTCATATCCAAGAGGGCCTACTACGTTTTCGTTTGCTATGCAACGTGAATGCATAACCGTTCCGCCTCTTGCGCCTGCTGCGCGCGCCGCATTCATAACCTCGCCCGAAAAGCCACGTTTTACTATTGCATTTATTAAAACATAATTAGATTCTGTCATAACGTTTTCTCCTTTTACGCTATTAACGTTTTCTTCTATTGCCTGCGCAAGCATTTTTAAAACAAGATTACTTGCTCCCGTAAGCGATATTGTAAAGGCAATTCCGCTGTTTACCGTATCAAGTTTAAGCTCGCTATGCAATTTTTTAAGCATCTGACTGCCCATTTCCTTTGGAATTGTGGTAATCAGTACGCACTTATCAACACTGCCAAGTCCAAGCATATCCATTATCTCGCTTGAAGCCGTTCCCTCGGCGTTTATTCGGTACTGAACAGGAAGTGCATTGGCTTTAAACATTTCTGCCGCCTTATCAGCAAGCTTTGGTGTAGCAATTATTAAAAGCAGTTGATATGATTTCTTTTCCACCTTTATCCCTCCTACTCAAGATCAATAATTTCGTCACTGTCATCCGAAGGCAATACTTCTTCGGTTGCAAGTTTTTGGGCTTTTTCTGTCTTAATTCTATAAACAAGCCCCATAATCTGAATAGTTATAAGCGGTGTAAGTGCAACAAGTGCAACTACACCAAAAGCATCCGTCATTAAATTTCCGCCAAGAGCCTGACAAACGCCGATACTAAGCGGAAGCAAAAACGTCGAGGTCATAGGTCCCGAGGCTACTCCGCCCGAGTCAAACGCAATACCTACAAACATTTTGGGCACAATGCGCGAAAGCACAAGTGCAATAAGATAACCGGGAATAATTATAATGTAAATCGGTATTCCCGTAAGCACCCTCAACATAGAAAGTCCTACGCTGACAGCAACACCTATGGACATACTTCTGTTCATAGCCTTAACAGAAATTGCACCGTCGGTAACGCTTTCTACCTGATGGTTTAAAACCTGTATAGCAGGCTCTGCCTTAACTATATAATAACCTATTACCATTCCAAGCGGAATGAGTATCCACTTGTATTCTAAAAGTGCAAGTTCTTCGCCTAAAAGCGAACCGATAGGCGCAAAGCCAAGGTTTACACCGCACAAGAAAAGCATAAGACCAACTGCAGTATAAACTATACCTACAATTATTTTTACAAGCTCGCGCTTGGGATAACGCTTTGTTGCTATCTGAAAGATAATAAACACTGCAACTATCGGCAGAAGTGAAATCAAAACTTCCTTTGCGTAATGCGGAAGTCCGTGTGCAAATACAGAAACAACCTCGCGCGTGTTTGTTACCTCAGCAACCTTATCAAGCACGTATTCGGTTCCGTCCGGTTTAAAAAAGCAGCCTAAAATCATAACGGCTAAAATAGGTCCTACACTTGATAATGCAACAAGACCAAAGCTATCACTTACCGAGTTTTTATCGCCGCGCACGTTTGCCATACCGACACCAAGAGCCATAATAAACGGAACGGTCATCGGTCCCGTTGTTACGCCGCCGGAGTCAAAAGCAACTGCAACAAACTCTTTTGGTACAAAAAACGACAAACCAATAAGTATCGTATACAAAATAATTAAAAGCACCGAAAGGCTTATTTGAAATTTAATTCTTATAAGTGCAAGCGCTAAAAACAAGCCCACACCGATAGCAACCGTCAGTATAAGCGTGTAATTGGGTATCGACGGAACCTGCTGGGCAAGCACCTGAAGGTCGGGCTCCGAAATAGTAATGATAGCACCCATAATAAAGCCGATAAGCAATACCACAAACATTTTTTTACTCTTGCTTATCTGCACACCTATGCCTTCGCCAATGGGTGTCATTGCCATTTCGGCACCAAGCTGAAAAAAGCCCATACCAAAAATAAGCAATACTGCACCTACCATAAACATTACCGCTTTGCCAAGCTCCATAGGAATGATAAAAATGCTTATGAGAAACACTATCGCCGTCATCGGTAAAACTGCCGAAAGTGATTCTTTAGTTTTTTCCCAGAGTTTCGGATTCAAAAATATTACTTCCTTGCAAAATTAAAACTACGGAAGATTATAACAAATTTGCAGTTAAAAGTCAATATACAAAAAGGCATTGATTCCTCAATGCCTTTTACTGTTACATTTTTTCGGGTGCTTCTATGCCTAAAAGCGAAAGTGCAGTTTTTAACGTATCGCGCGTACATTTTGTCAAAAGCAAGCGCGCGTGGAAAACACCCTCTTCTTCGCCGATAATTCTGTCTTCAAAATAAAAACGGTTATAGCACTGTGCAAGCGCGGCAGCATAGCGAGTTATAACACTTGGCTCGTACTTTTCTGCAGCATCATCAACAATCTGCGGAAAGATTTCAAGTTTGGCGATAAGATCCTCGGCAGCAGAATCGCAAAGTGCCGAAAAATCTGCCTTTTGCTTATCAGGCGCGCCTGCCTTAGCAAGCACCGAGCAACAGCGGGTGTGTGCATACTGAACGTAGGGTCCCGTTTCGCCCTCAAAGTTAAGCGCACGATCCCACCAGAAGTCAACGTCCTTTATTCTGTTAGAGAATAAGTCGTAGAATATAACCGCACCTATGCCAACCTGCTTGGCAATTTCTTCCTTACCTTCAAGGTTAGGATTTTTTTCATTTATAATATCAAGCGCCTTATCGCAAGCGCGCGTTAAAAGCTCGTCAAGATAAACAACGTGACCTTTTCGGGTAGAAAGCGTTGTTCCTTCAAAGCTAACCATACCAAACGGAACGTGAACAAGATCCTTTGCCCAAGGATAGCCCATAAGTTCGATAACCTTAAACACCTGCTTAAAATGGAGGTTTTGCTGATATGCAACAACGTACAAGCACTTATCAAAATCATAAGTCTTTTTGCGGTAGAAAGCTGCCGCCATATCGCGTGTGGCATATATTGAAGCACCGTCAGATTTTAACAAAATACACGGAGGCATATCAAATTCGTCAAGCGGAACAACGTATGCGCCTTGCGAAAATTTAAGCATATCCTTTTGCTTAAGCTCGTCGATAACTGCACCGCACTTATCCTTATAAAAGCTTTCGCCTGCGTAGGAATCAAACTTGATATTAAGCATATCGTAAATCTTTTCAACGTCCTTTAAGGTTATATCCTTAAACCACGAAAAAAGCTCTGTTGCCTCAGGATCGTCGTCTTCTATCTTTTTAAACCAAGCGCGTGCCTCAGTCTGCATTTGCTCGTCTGCCTCGGCTTCAAAGCGAACGTAAAGCTCGATAAGAGCATTAACACCCTTTTCTTCTACGTCTTCCTTTTTGCCCCAGGTTTTGTACGCGCAAAGCATTTTGCCAAATTGCGTACCCCAGTCGCCCAAATGGTTTATCGAAACTACGTTATACCCTAAAAAGCGATAAATTTTCGCAAGCGAATTACCTAAAACAGTCGTCGTTAAGTGACCTATGTGACAACGCTTTGCAATGTTTATAGAAGAATAGTCAATGCAAACGTTTTTACCCCTGCCCTTGTTTTGCGAGCCGTACTTTTCGCCTTTAGCGTCAATATCGGCTAAAACTGCCTCGGCACGTTTTTGCGCGTCAACAAAAAAGTTTAAATATCCGCCTACAACGCAAACCTTTGCAATAAAATCAGGAACCTGAATATTATCCATAAGATCCTGTGCAATCTTTGGCGGTGCCGCGCGTAAAACGCGTGCAAGTTTAAAGCACGGAAACGCAAAATCGCCCATATCCTTCTGTGGCGGAATTTCAATATAGCCTTCGATTTCTTCTGCAGAAATTTTTGCCTGCTCGGCAATAGCTTTTGCAATTTCGAATTTAAAATTCATTTTATCTCTCCGTTAAGATTTTTTTATTTCGCCCGCGCGAGTAAGTGCCCATTTTGTAAGAACGGGACCAATAAGCTCGTAAACAAAGGTAGCACACAAAACTACGGTAACTATCATACAAGAATGTTCGGGCATAATGCCTGGGTCTGCCGCAACGGCTACTGCCATACCTATAGCAACACCTGCCTGCGGGAAAAGTGCAACACCCAAATACTTACGAATTTTATCGTCTGCCTTTGCCGCTATCGCACCAAAGTAAGTACCGAAATATTTACCGATAACTCTGAACAGAATATAAACTATTCCCACAACTCCGCAAGCAGGCAGAAGCTTTAAGTCAAGCTGTGCGCCCGAAATTGTAAAGAACAACATAAATACCGGAGGAGTCCAGCGTTCTATTCCGTCAAGAATTTTAACAGAATCATCGCGCATATTTGCAAACATAGCGCCTATCATCATACACGTTAAAAGCGAGCTCATTGCAAGCCAGCCGCCCGTTAACGCACTTACGATATCGCCTATAACCGTACCAAGCAAAACTGCCGCAACCATAAGGCAAAGACGGTTTGCACGCGATTTAAAGAACTTCATACAAATCGACAAAAGTCCGCCAACTATCGCACCAAAGGCAAGCGAAGCGCCAATTTCAGCAAGCGGCTGAAGCACAACGTTTACAATATTAAGGGTAGCCTCGGGGTTATCAAACACCTTTGCAACCGAAAGACAAAGCGAGAATATCATTAAGCCTATTGCATCATCAAGTGCAACAACCGGCAAAAGCGCATCGGTAACCGGTCCCTTTGCCTTATACTGACGAACGACCATTAACGTTGCCGCAGGAGCCGTAGCCGAAGCAACAGCACCTAAAATAAGCACAACCGACGTAGGTGCCGCTTGCCAGCCAACTAAATAGTGAACGGCAGTAAGGCCGATAATTACCATTAAAACCGCACCGATAGCCTGAAAGAAGGTTATACAAATTGCCTTTGATCCAATTTGCTTAATATGTTCAAGCTTAAACTCTGCACCAATAGAAAATGCTACAAAGCCAAGTGCAACGTTTGTTATTACAGTAAAGCCTTCAAGTGTCTTTTCAGGTACAATACCTGCAATACAGGGACCAATCAAAAGTCCCGCAACCAAATATCCGGTAACGTTAGGCAGATCAATAAGCTTTACAACTCTTGACATTATAAGTCCCGCCGCTAAAAGAAAGAATAAAATAAGTAACGGATACTGGCTTAAAAATTCTGTCATTTTTCCTCAAGTCCTTCCCAGAAAGAAACCGGCAGTGCAAACATAACGCCTTTTCTTCCAAGGCCCTTTGTAATGTCGCGTACTATCTTTTTAGCATTCTCAAGCTCTTCTTCGCTTACAAGCATTAAAAGAGTGTGATTAAGCTGATAATCGTGTTTTACTATCTTGCTTATGCTTCCGAAAATCGGCACTGCGTCTATATGCGAATGCATAAGTGCGTGCTTTAAGCTCGTGGTAGGAATTACTATACCGTTAAGTCCGTTATCCTTTAATTTTGAAAGCGTTTGTAAAAATTCTTCCGAATCATCCAAATTTACAACAAGTAATTGCATTTTTTGTCGTCCTTTCATATTTAATAACTTTGTAGATTATACTACCAATTAAATCTGCCGTCAAATAAAATAAACAAAAAGGGCACTAAAACGTGCCCTTTTTTATTATGCAAAAAATACTTCCATTGCCTTAAGCGTATAAAATACGTCAAGCTTTGAGACCGTTTCAAACGGTGCGTGCATCGAAAGCACGGGTACACCAAGGTCAACAACGTCAACGCCTAAGTTTGCAATATACTTTGCAACCGTTCCGCCGCCGCCTTCATCAACCTTTCCAAGCTCACCAATCTGCCAGGCAATGTCGGCATCATCAAGCATTTTTCTTATCTTGCCCATATATTCTGCCGAAGCATCGCTTGTGCCGCCCTTTCCGCCACCGCCGGTGTACTTGGTTATAACTACACCGTAGTTTATAAACGAAGCGTTTTTCTTTTCCGAAACGCTTGCAAACGTCGGGTCAACTGCAGCATTAACGTCAGCCGAAAGACATTCCGAAGCTCTGAGTGCATCATCAGGCTCAACGTTTTGTGCGCGTGCAATATCAGCAACGATATGACGGACAAAATCAGATGCAAGACCCGTGTTGCCGTCCGAGCCGGTTTCTTCCTTATCGGCAAGAATACAAATTGCAGTTCTTTGCGGTTTTTTAGTGTTGATAATTGCTCTTAACGACGGGTATGCGCAAACGCGGTCATCGTGACCGTAAGAGCCGATAAGCGAACGGTCAAAACCTATATCGCGTGCCTTATAAGCAGGAACCGCCTCAAGCTCGGCAGAGAGAAAATCTTCTTCAATAATGCCGTACTTTTCGTTTAATATTGAAAGAATATTAAGCTTAACAAGCTCGCTTTCACCATCAGCCTTAAACGGACGGCTGCCTATCATTATGTTAAGCTCCTCGCCGCGAATTCCGTCAGATAACTTACGACCATTCTGCTCGCGCGACAGGTGCGGAAGCAAATCTGTAATTACAAAGCAGGGTTCATCTTCATTTTCACCTATGCACACATTTACACTTGTACCGTCTTTTCTGATAACTACGCCGTGAAGTGCAAGCGGAATAACCGTCCACTGATACTTTTTAATTCCACCGTAATAATGCGTTTTTAACATTGCAAACTCGGTATCTTCATATAAAGGATTGGGCTTTAAATCAAGACGGGGCGAATCAATATGCGCAGCACCGATGCGAACGCCTGCAGACGCATCCTGCTCGCCTATAACGACAAATGCCGCACTTTTGCCGTGGTTGTTTATAAAGTATCTGTCGCCCGCAGAGTACTTTTTATTTTTATCATATTCTTCAAAGCCTGCCTCGCGAGCTATGCGGATAGCCTCGCTTGTAGCCTCGCGCTCTGTCTTAGCGGCATCTAAAAAGCTTTTGTAATCTTCACAAAACTCATAAGCCTGCTTAACAAATTCTTCGTCTGCTCTTTCGTACGCATTTTTACGTTTTAAAAATAATTTTTCTTTTAATTCCTTTGCGTCCATTTTAATTCTCCTTAATAATTTTATTTAACTGATTTGCAACCAGCGCAAGTTGTTTTATATCAAGAGCTTCACCTCTGATATCCTTTTTAATTCCGCTTGCTTCAATAATTTCCTCGGCTTGCCCGCGGGTTAGCGAAAAAGCCTGAATTAAATTATTAGCAAGCGTTTTACGGCGCATAGCAAACGCCGCGCGGATAAGCTTTAAAAACAATTCCTCGTTATCAACCTCGGCGGCAGGTTTTTCAAGACGCTCTAATCTGATAACCTGCGACGACACCTTTGGTGCAGGGTAAAAGCACGAAGGCGGCACGCGCGAACAAAGCGTTGCTTTTGCAAAATACTGTACCGCACAGGAAAGCGAGCCGTACTCGGCAGTATTTGCCTTTGCCGCCATACGCTGTGCAACCTCTTTTTGAACAAGCACAGTTATGCTTTTAAACGGAAGCTTGTTTTCTATAAACGCCATAATTATCGGCGTTGTTATGTAGTACGGCAAATTTGCGCAAACAGCAAAATTTTCTTCAAGCTCTTCTTCAAAAAGCTTTTTGATATCAAGCTGCAGAAAATCGGCATTTATTACCTTTACATTATCAAAGCCATCAAGCGTCTTTTGATGAACGGGTAAAAGTGAAGAATCGATTTCTACCGAAACAACTTTTTTTGCACGCTTTGATAAAACTCGTGTAAGCGTGCCTGCGCCGGTACCAATCTCCAGCACAGTCTGCTCGGGCGAAATTTGCGCATCATCTGCTATTAAGTTTAAAATTCTCTCGTCTGCCAAAAAGTTTTGACCAAGCGACTTTGAAAAACCAAAGCCCGCCTCGGACAAAATCTTTTTAAGCTCGTTTCCCGTAAGCTTTTCTATCACGTTACCTCCAGCCACTTTTCCATAAGCTCGTCAAGCTTTGATATAATGGCATTGTATTCTTCTTGCTTTTTAAGCATTATTTCTGTATTTAAATAAATTTCGGGGTTGGCAAAATCTTGCTCAAGCTCTGCCTTTTTTGCTTCAAGATCTTCAATAAGCTTTTCAAGCTCTTTAGCCTTAATCTTTGCCTTTTTTGCCTCGTCGCGCTTTTGTCTTTCCTTTGCAGCTTGCTTTGCCGCGCGCGTTTTGTTTATCTCGGGTTCTTCCGCACTCGGTTTTTCCTCTGCGCGCAAAAGCGCAAGATAATCATCATACTTGCCCGAAAAAACTTTAACTGTCCCGTTTTCAACTATCCAAAGCGTATCAAAAATGCGGTTTATAAAATATCTGTCGTGCGAGACAGCAATAACCGTACCGGAAAATTCTTCAAGCGCATCTTCTAAAATCTCGCGCGAGTCCATATCAAGATGGTTTGTAGGCTCATCAAGCAACAGCGTGTTTGCGCCTTTAAGCGAAAGCGAACAAAGAGCACACCTTGCTCTTTCTCCGCCGGAGAGCAAATTACCCTCTTTAAAAACGTCTTCGCCGAAAAACAGCATTGCCGCACAGCGCGAGCGAATTTGCGTTTGATTTAAATTTCTATCTCCGCGCCAGACCATATCCATAACGGTTTCGCTTTGCATAAAGTCGCGGTTTGTCTGCTCGTAATAGCCAAGGTCAACGTTAACGCCCTTTAAAATAGTGCCGCTTGTTTGCATCTTATGCGCTGCAATAATTTCCATAAGCGTAGTTTTACCACAACCGTTTGCTCCTATTATGGCTATTTTTTGTCCTTTTTTTACTTCTGCCGAAAAATTTTTAAACAACACTTTTTCGCCAAACGTTTTTGAAAGGTTTTCTATCTTAAAAACGTCGTTTCCGCTTTCGCGCCGTTTTTCAAACTTAAGGCGCATATCCTGATGCTCGGTAGGCATAGAAACAAGCTCCATTTTTGCAAGAACCTTTTCTCTGCTTTCTGCGGCGCGGATAGATTTTTCTCTGTTAAAGCTTCGGTATCGCGCAATAATCGCCTTTTGACGCTTGATTTCGTCCTGTTGTTTTTCGTACAAGCTTTGCTTTGCGGCACGCTCGGCATCATATTTTCGACAAAAATCAGTATAATTTCCTTTGTAAACCGAAAGCGTTTTATCGTCAATTTGCGCAACGGAAGTACAAAGCTTATCAAGCATATATCTGTCGTGCGAAATAAGCATAACAGTGCCCGAAAAACGCGCAAGGTAATCAGTAAGCCACTGTGCCGCCGCAAGATCTAAATGGTTTGTAGGCTCGTCAAGCAATAAAACGTCGTTTTCCTCTAAAAGCATTTTTGCAAGGGCAAGCCGCGTTTTTTCGCCGCCCGATAAATTGCAAACGCTTTTATCCCAGAATTCTTCGGTAAGTCCAAGCCCTTTTAGTACGCCTGCAAGGCGGCTTTCCCACGAATAACCTCCAAGCGATTCAAAAATTAACGACTGTTGCTCATACTTTTCGCCAAGCAGCGCTAAGTCGGCGTCTTGATTTGCCATTTCTTCCTGAATGCTTTGCATTTTCTCCTGCGCTTTAAATAAGGGTAAAAAGCTCTTTTTAGCCTCGTCTAAAACCGTTTCGGTGCCTTGCATATTGTGTTGCTGCTCAAGGTAGCCTATTCTAAGCCCTTTGGCAAGAGATATACTCCCCTCCGAAAGCTCGTTAATGCCGACTATTGCCTTAAACAGCGTACTTTTTCCTGCGCCGTTTTCGCCGGTTATACCAATACGTTCACCCTTTTTTATCTGAAGGGTTACGTTTTTAATTATTTCGTTTTCGCCAAACGCAACAAGTGCGTTATTAATATCAATAAGTACCATTTTAATAAAAAAAGGTTGCCGTAATCTACCTTAGCTTTTATTGCATAGCAAATCCGACAACCCTAAATTGTTTATTTTGCGTATTCTACCTGACGTGTTTCACGCACAACGTTTACCTTTATCTGACCGGGATAAATCATATCGGTTTCGATACGTTTTGCTATCTCCTTTGCCATCAGAACAGTAGCTTCTTCCGAAACTACCTCGGGCTTAACTATAATTCTAACCTCGCGGCCTGCCTGAACTGCAAACGACTTTTCAACACCGTTAAACGAATTTGCAATTTCTTCAAGTTGTTCAAGGCGCTTAACGTAAGCCTCAAGCGTTTCTCTTCTTGCACCGGGTCTTGCACCCGAAATAGCATCTGCCGCCTGAACAATGACAGCCTCAACCGTTTGCGGCTCAACATCGTTATGGTGTGCGGCTATGCAGTGAACAACCTCTGCATTTTCGCGATATTTTTTAGCAAGCTCAACACCTATCTGAATATGCGTTCCCTCAACCTCGTGGTCAACCGCTTTACCAATATCGTGCAACAAGCCTGCGCGCTTTGCAAGAGCAACGTTTGCACCTACCTCGCCTGCTATAATACCTGCCAAGAATGAAACCTCAAGCGAATGCTTAAGCACGTTTTGCCCATAGCTTGTACGGTATTTTAAGCGACCGAGAATTTTAACAAGTTCAGGATGAATATTATGTATTCCAGAATCAAATACTGCGGCCTCACCTGCTTCTTTGATAGTCTGCTCAACTTCTTTGCGAGCCTTTTCTACCATATCCTCAATACGTGTAGGATGAATTCTTCCGTCAACAATAAGTCTTTCAAGCGCAACGCGTGCAATCTCGCGCCTGATAGGATCAAAACTTGAAAGAATAACTGCTTCGGGGGTATCGTCAATTATAAGCTCAACACCGGTAGCTGTTTCGATAGCCTTGATATTACGGCCCTCTCTACCGATTATTCTACCCTTCATTTCATCATTTGGAAGGGCAACTACCGAAACGGTTGTTTCGGCAACGTGGTCAGCGGCGCAACGCTGAATAGCAAGCGTTATGATATTGCGTGCTATCTTTTCTCCCTCGCTCTTAGCCTGTGCCTCGATATCGCGCACTAAAATAGCAGCATCGTGGCGTGCCTCGTGCTCAACTGACTCGATAAGTTCTTGCTTTGCCTCCTCTGCCGTCAATGCACTTACTTTTT
Source organism: Clostridia bacterium (assembly GCA_045536015.1). Taxonomy (GTDB): domain Bacteria; phylum Bacillota; class Clostridia; order Christensenellales; family QALW01; genus JAZSMS01. The sequence goes on along the minus strand of JAZSMS010000111.1, from coordinate 24,756 downwards.
CAAGCTCTGCTAATCTGCGACGGTTAAGCTCCTCGGCAGCTGCAAGTTCTTCGTCTAATTTTTTTTCTTTTTTAGAAAATCTCTCTTCCTTTTCTTCAAGCGAAGTAAGTTTTCTGTCTATCTGCTCCTCTCTTTGCAGCAATCTTTTTTCTAATTTTGTAACCTCTGCCCTGCGTTCACGGCAGTCGCTTTCGCATTCACTGCGAAGTCTGTGAACCTCGTCTTTAGCCTCTGAAATTTTTTCTTTTGATAAAACCTCTGCTCTGGTTTTTGCATCTTCTATAAGCCGCGTTGCAACTTCTTCAGCACGGCCGATTTTTGATTGAGTTGATTTTTTTTGAAGCACGTTGCCGACAGCCAAGCCGATTGCAAGAGAGCCTGCGGCAGCAACTGCGTACCATATCCAATCCATAAAAGCACCTCCTTATTTTAGTTTTTAAGCATCAGGAATTTTAGATATGTAAACAAACAAATTGAAAATACCAATACCGAGTTTTATTATACAACAAAAAACGTCTTGTGTCAATATGTATATACAGACATATGAGTAATATACTATATATAAACAGCCGACGAAAATTTCGTCGGCTGTTGTCCTTTTTTATCTCATTTTATTGCTTTGGTTTAAGTAGGCGTTTATTAAAAGCGCATCGTTTTCAAGCTGTTTTTTTAATTCCGAAACGTTTTCAAACCTCTTGTCATCGCGTACAAAAGAATAGAAATATATCTTTATCTTTTTGCCGTAAATATCTTTAGAAAGATTAAATATATTCGTTTCTACCGTAAGCTTTTCGCCCGAAACGGTGGGGTTAAAGCCAATATTTGTCATACTGTTATAAAGCTTGCCGTCAACAAGCGTTTTTGTAGCATACACGCCGTTTTTAAGCAGAAGCTTTTCTTTATCGGGCAAAACATTTGCAGTAGGAAAAGCAAAGGTTTTACCAATCCCTTTTCCACCAACAACCTCACCTGAAATATAATACGTATGCCCCAAGCGTTTATTGGCTTTTTTTACCTCGCCCATTGAAATAAGCTCGCGAATACTGCTGCTGCTTATTATGCCTTCTTCATCTGTTTTAGGCGGAACAATTACCGTTTTATATCCATATTTTTCTTCGTTTTTTATTAAAGTTTTTGCATTGCCTAGCGCATTTTTGCCAAATCTGTGGTCTACGCCCACAACTATTTGCTTTGGCGAAAATCTTTTGCATAAGTTTTCGAGATATTCTTCTGCACTAAGCGAGCAAACCGAAGAAAAATCCTGCAAAAATACCTCGTTTGCGCCGTACTTTTTTAAAAGTGCCGTTTTTTCTTCTGCCGTAGTAAGTGCCTTTGCCTTACCTTTGACCGTAGCAGGCGGCAGTAAAAACGAGCACGCTATTACGTTTCCTCTGCCAAGCGCATATTCAAGCAAAAACTGATGTCCAAGATGGACACCGTCAAATGTACCAAGAACCAAAACGTTCATTTTTTATTCTCCAAGCCTGCATTTTATGCTTATTAAAGCATCTTTTTCTTCGCCAATACCAAAAAATTTACCATCACAGTAAATGCGCGCATAGCCGCAAAAATCACTTGACGCAAATTTTTTCTCTACCTTATTGCCGTTTTCTATTTTCTTTAAGCAGCTTTCATCGATATCTATTCGTGGATAAAACTCTATTGCCTTTTCTATCGGCACAACAAACGAAAAATCGTTATTGCCGACAAGCTTTTCAATCTGCGAAATTGTAAGCGCGTTTTCAAGTGCAAAACCCGCCGCATTAACGCGCAATAAGTCAAGCATATACGCGCCGCAGTTAAGCCTTTGACCTATATCGTGACAAAGCGTACGGATATACGTGCCTTTAGAGCAGGTAACACTTATTTTGCACGCATTTTCTTTAATAGGCGAAAGCACTTTTATATCTAAAATTTCTACCTCGCGTGCTTCACGCTCGATTTCTTCACCTGCGCGGGCAAGCTCGTAAAGCTTTTTTCCATTCTTTTTTATTGCCGAATACATTGGCGGAATTTGCTTTATTTTTCCCAAAAATTCACTTAAAACTTCTTCAAGTTCTTTGTCGCTTGGACAAGCGCCGCTTTGCTCTAAAACGTTACCGCTTGCATCCTGCGTATCGGTAACTGCACCGAAAAAAATCGTTGCAACATACGTTTTTTTGCGCGTGGTTAGATAGTCAAAAAGCTTTGTTGCCCTGCCAACGCAAACGGGCAAAACACCGCAGGCATCGGGGTCAAGTGTGCCCGCGTGGCCTATCCGCTTTTGATGAAGCACACCCTTTAGCTTGCAAACAACGTCATTACTTGTCCAGCCCGCCTCTTTATAAACGTTTATAACGCCCTCTGTCATATTATCTTTTCTATCTCCTCAAGCACGGCTTTTATAACGTCGTCACGCTTTTTATCTATTGTGCATCCCGCCGCAAGCACGTGACCGCCGCCGGAAAATTTTTGGCAGATTTCAAGCACACTGTATCCCGGTGTTCCGCGCATAGAAACCTTGTATCCATCAAACGTCTGACGGATAAAAAACGCTATAAGCGCACCTTCAACGTTACGGCAGGTTTCGATTATGCCTTCCGAGTCGGCATTAGTTGCATTGCAGGCAGAAAAATCTTCACTGTCAAGATAAGTATAGGCAACCTTGCCGTCAAAAGCGGTTGCAAGATGTTCTATTGCTCTGCCCGAAAGCTTTGTTGCGGCAAGAGTTTTTGTTTTAAAAAGTGTTGCAACAATTAAATCAGGTCTAAGGTTATATTTATACAATCTTGCAGTATCAAGCACGTCCTGCTCTACGGTTGTGCTGTAAGAAAGTCTTCCCGTATCAGTACAAATACCAACATATAAAGCACGCGCAATATCGGTGTCTACCTCTACTTCAAGTGCGTCTATAAGCTCTAAAACCGCAAATGCGCAGGCATTACGGTCGCGCACAACGTTTATAGAAGCATAATTAGTGTTGCTTACGTGGTGGTCAATCTGCGCAACGCGCGGAAAGTTTTCAATCATCTGCTTATTTTTGCCAAGCCTGTCCTTGTCGGCGGCATCAACACAGATAATACTGTCATACTTTTTTAAATCATTCTTTTTAACAAGCGAGGCTATCTGCTCTAAATTCATAAAATCATGCGGAATTTCGCCGTCACAAAGCCATTTTGCCTTTTTGCCCAGCTTATGCAGAGCATAAATAAGTGCGGCGGCACTTCCCATAGTGTCGCCGTCGGGTGAAGTATGCGAAATGATGGCAAAGGCGTTTCCTTGCTTGATAAATTCGACTAACTTCTTCATTTTTCTTCCTCGTTAATTTTATTAAGAATTTCACTTATGTGTACGCTATAGGCTATCGAATCGTCCTTTACAAACGTAAGCTCGGGTGCCTTACGAAGTTTTATTTTTTCAAACAACAAGCGCTTAATAAAGCCCTTTGCCTTTTCTAAGCCTTCAAAGGTATTTTTAACCTCTTCATCTGTGCCGTACACCGTTACATAAACCTTACAATACTGCAGATCATTAGAAAGTTCTACCTTAATTATGCTTGCAAGACTGCTTATCCTTGGGTCGTTAAGCTCATTGCGGATAATATCTGCAAGCGTGCGCTGAATTTCAAGCGCAAGTCTGTCAGAACGTTTATATTGCATAAAATCTCCTTATCTTGCTATTTCTTCCATAATAAACGCTTCAATAACGTCGTTTTCTTTAATATCGTTATAGCCAACGATGCCGATACCGCATTCGTAACCGGTTGCAACCTCTTTAACGTCATCTTTAAAGCGTCGAAGCGAATCAACCTCGCCCTCGTGAATAACAATATTGTCACGAAGAAGTCTTAACTTGCACGAGCGTGTAATTTTACCGTCAGTAACGTAGCAGCCCGCAACGGTGCCGTGACCGGGAACCTTAAAGGTCTGACGAACCTGTGCGTGACCTAAAAGTGCTTCTCTGAATTCAGGCGCAAGCATACCCTTCATAGCCGCTTCTATCTCTTCAATAGCATTATAAATAACGCGGTAGAGGCGGATATCAATCTTTTCTTTTTCGGCAAGTGCTCTCGCTGTTGAATCGGGGCGAACGTTAAAGCCGATAATAATAGCGTTTGAAGCCTGCGCTAAAACAACGTCGGAGTTAGCAATAGCACCAACTGCACCGTGAACGACTACAACCTTAACCTCTTCATTGGAAAGCTTTTCCATAGCCTGCTTAACAGCCTCAACGCTGCCTTGAACGTCAGCCTTGATAATAAGGTTAAGCTGTTTCATTTCGCCTTCCTGAATTTGCGCAAACAAATCGTCAAGTGATGCCTTTGCTCTTGCCTTTGCCTGCTCTGCCTTAATTTTTGCCTGACGTTCCTCGGCAACCTGTCGCGAAAGACGGTCGTCCTCGGTTGCATAGAGCTTATCGCCTGCATCGGGAACGTCGTTAAAGCCAAGCACCTCAACCGGCGTTGACGGAGGAGCTTCCTTTAAGCGTTCGCCCTTATCGTTCATCATAGCGCGAACTCTACCAAAAACGGTACCTGCAACTATAGTATCACCGATATGAAGCGTACCATTCTGAATTAATACCGAAGCAACGGGACCGCGGCCCTTATCAAGCTTTGCCTCAATAATAATACCCTTTGCCATTGTTTTGGGATTTGCCTTATAATCTTCGACCTCGGCAATAAGTAAAATGCTTTCAAGAAGCGAATCAATACCCTCTTTGGTATATGCCGAAACGGGAACGATCATATTATCGCCGCCCCATTCTTCAGGCACGATGCCGTGCTGAGTAAGCTCGGTTTTAACTCTGTCGGGGTCTGCCGTGGGCTTATCCATTTTGTTTATTGCAACGATTATCGGAACCTCGGCGGCTTTTGCGTGGTTTATAGCCTCGATAGTCTGGGGCATAACACCGTCGTCGGCTGCAACAACCAATATTGCAATATCGGTTGACTGCGCACCGCGTGCACGCATCGAAGTAAACGCTTCGTGGCCGGGGGTATCAATAAACGTAATTTTCTTTTTATTATATTCTACCTGGTATGCACCAATGTGCTGTGTAATTCCGCCTGCTTCGCCCATAGTAACGTTTGCATGACGAATAGCGTCAAGCAACGAAGTTTTACCGTGGTCAACGTGACCCATAACGGTAACAACGGGGGGACGCGTTACGTAGTCTTCGCCGCTTTGGTCCGAATCATCCGAAACGTCGATAAGCGTATCCTCAAACGTCTTTGCAAGCTTTTGTTCAAGCTCGATACCGTATTCACTTGCTACCATAAATGCGGTTTCGTAGTCGATCTCCTGGTTAACGGTAGCCATTACGCCCATTAAGAAAAGCTTTTTAACGATATCTGCCGCAGGCTTACCAAGCTTTTCGGAAAGATCCTTAATACCTATCATCTCGGTTGTCATAACGGCATTTTCGATAACGATAGGCTCAATAACCTTTTTAGGCTCCTTCTTATTCTTGGGCTTGCGTACGCGGAAGAATTCATCCTCGTCAATAGCAACGTTATTGTTGCGACGCGAATTTTCTTTACGGTTATTCTTGGGCGTTTGCTCTGCTTCCTGCTTTTTGCGGTAATTCTTTTTATTAGGATCGTAATTGCTTACGTGGCCCTTTTCTCCCGTAGGAATATCAACCTCGGGGACTCTTTGAGGACGTGTTTGTTGCTTTCTTTCGCCCTGGTTTTGTTGTTGAGCAGGTTGTTTTCTATCACCCTGAGGCTGTCTTCTGTCATTCTGACGGTTTTCGTAAGTATCCTTGCGCGAATTCTGATACGTACTGTTAGGTCTGCGGAAGCCGCGCTCTTCGGGAGATTTTTTATCTCTCTGCTCACCCTGCTTTTTGGTTTGCTCGGTCTTTTGGGCAGTCTGTGTTTTTTCATCAGGCTGTGCTTTTTCCACAGGCTTTTCCTGCACGTTTGCGGGTTTTTCCTGTGTTTTTGCAGCCTTTTTCTCTTCAGCCTCTAATGCAGCTATTTCGGCAGCAGCCTCCTCAGCACGTTTTTTCTCGTACTCAAGTCTAGCCTGTTCCTGCTCTTTTCTTTGCTGCTCTTGTTTTTGTGCAAGCTCTTTTTGAGCAATTTCGTCACTTAATTTTTTAAGCGATGCTTTTTGCTCCTCCAAGCTCTTGCTTACCTTTGAAATTTTTTCAAGCATTTCTCTGCCTGAGGTATAAATTTCTGATGCTTTACTCATTTTTTGTCCCCCAAATCAATAAGGTTTATCTCGTTAATTATTGCAGTTGCAAATTTATTATCCAAAATACAAACTATTTTCCTCTCGGGCTTGCCTATTGCCTGCCCTAAAGCCTCGTCTTCTATTAACACACATTTAACTGAATGCGTGCTTGATGCAAACGAAAATCTTTCGATTGTAGCGCTGGATGCCTGGCTGCAAATCAGCACAAGCTTTGCCTTGCCTGCGCGAATTGCTTGCTCAACTGCATCGGCGCCCGAAGCAATGCTTCGCGTTTTTGCCGCAAAGCCCAAATATGCTTTTATTTTTGCATTTGCTTGTATTTTATCCATTTATTTCCTTTTCAAGACGATCATATATTTCTTGACCAATCGGCACGTCAAGCGAACGCGATAAGGCGTTTGTTTTAATGCTCTTTTTTAAACAATCGGCATTAGGGCAAATATACGCGCCCCTACCCGATGCCTTGTTAGAAGCGTCTGCCTTAATTTCGCCCTCAGGAGTGCGAAGCACCCTTATAAGCTCTTGCTTGGGCTTCATTTCTCGGCAGCCGACACACATACGCATAGGCGTTTTTTTGGTTTTAGTCATTTGCGGCTTCTCCAACCTGACTTTCTGATTTAATATCAATATTCCAAGCCGTTAAGCGCGCAGTAAGCGAAGCGTTTTGTCCTCTTTTACCGATAGCAAGCGAAAGCTGATTATCAGGAACTACTGCGGTAGCCTTTTTCTTTTCGCCATCAGAATCAATACGCACCATTATAACCTTTGAAGGACTAAGCGCGTTTGCTATATAGGTAACAGGATCCTCGCTCCATTTAATTATATCGATTTTTTCGTCGTTTATTTCTCCAACAATGTTTGCAACGCGCGTTCCCTTAGGTCCAACGCATGCGCCGAGCGGATCAACGTTTTCGTCTTCGCTGTAAACGGCAATTTTTGTTCTTGAGCCTGCATCACGCGCAATCGACTTAATAACAACCGTACCCTGAGCAATTTCGGGAACCTCAAGCTCGAAAAGACGCTTGATAAGCTGGGGATGAGTACGCGAAACGATAATGTTTGTACCGTACTGAACCTTTTTTACATCAGAAACGTAAACCTTAATGCGCTGACCGGGTGCGTACTTTTCGCCTGCGGGCTGCTCCTTGGGAGGCATAACGCCCTCAAGCTTGCCAAGCTCCAAATAAACGTAGCCGTTTTCTATTCTCTGAACTACGCCCGTCATAATTTCACCCTGCTTGTCGGCATACTCACTGTACGTCTGACCTTTTTCCGCCTCTCTGATTCTTTGTGTTATAACCTGACGTGCAGTCTGCGCACCGATTCTTCCGTAAGATTCTGGTGTATCATCAACCTCAACGGTATCGTCAATTTGCGCATTGGGATTAATTTCTTGTGCATCCTCAAGTGAAATTTCTAAAAGGTTATCGTAAACCTCTTCTACTACTGTTTTAACAATATAGCAACGAACCTCTCCGGTTTCTCTGTTCATATGCGCAACGATAGTAGCCGCATCACCCCAAGGACGTGCTTTTTTATATGCCGAAACCATCGCAAGCTCAACAGCCTCAAAAAGCGACTCAGCATCCATTCCCTTTTCTTTTTCAAGCATTTTTATTGCTTCAAGTAATTCTAAGCTCATTATTTTTTCTCCGTTTCTTAAAAATACGGTCTTACCGTATCAATATTTTCTTTTTCAAAAACCGTTTTGGTCCCTTGAACCAACACGGTAATTTTTTCTTCATCAAAGTCCAAAAGCGTTCCTGCAAATCTTTTCTTTTTGCCGCTTACCGCTTTTTTAAGGCGCACGTCAACCTCTAAATTTAAGTTACGCTTAAAGTCGGCATCATTCTTTAACGGTCTGTCGCCCCATGAGCTTACGCAAAGGCAATAGGGCTTGCCTTGTGTTGGATCAGCTTCTTCATCAATCGGATCGATTGCTTTAGAAACAGCCTCACAATCTTCAATGCCAACACCTGTTGGCGAGCAGATATAAAACTTTAAGCACATATCGCCGTCTTCTTTAACAAATTCAACGTCGGCAGGCTCAAATCCAAGCTCTTCTATTTTGGGATACGCCGCGCGTGCAGCAAGTTCTTCAACTGACATAAATTTCCACCCCTATTTCAAAAAGCAAGAGTGGGAATTGCTGCCCACTCTTACATAAGAAGTATTAGTACAAAAATATAATATCATACATGTTTAAAAAATGCAAACAATTTTTTTGTTGATTTTTTAAAGGTCAAAAATGCTTATCTGCTGACTTTTAGGAAGATTTTTTAAACATCCGCAATCTTCAAGCGATTTTATAAGCGTGTTAGAAAGCTTTGTACGCAAAAGCAAATCGTCCTGCGATTTAAATGGCTCAATTTTTCGCGCATCCACTATCGACTGTGCAGCCGTTTCGCCAAGCTGTGGAACTGCATTAAGCGGGGGACGAATCAAATTATCCTCGGTTATAGTAAACTTTGTTGCATCCGAAAGATAAATGTCGATATTTGTAAACTCTATACCGCGCAGTTTCATTTCAAGCACTATCTCAAGCATTACTATTATGCCCTTTTCGCGCGGGTTAGGCTTGGGAATAGCTCGGTACTGGGCAATAAGCTGCTTGATTTCTTCTTTATCCTTTTGTGCAAGGCTTACCTCAAAATCGTCTGCGCGCACCGAGAAGTACGTTGCATAGTACTGATGCGGCTTATAGACCTTAAACCACGCAATACGAAGTGCAGTTGTAACGTATGCCGCGGCGTGAGCTTTAGGGAACATATACTTGATCAGGTTACAAGATTCAATAAACCACTCAGGAATACCGTGTGCACGAATTTCTTCTAAATACTTCTCGGGTATACCCTTACCCTTTCTTACCTTTTCCATCGTATCAAACGCCGCAAACTGCTCCACGCCGTACTGGATAAGGTTATTCATAATATCCTCACGCGTACAGATACACTTGCTGATAGGTACAATATTTTCGTCAATAAGTCTTTCGGCATTGTTGGTCCAAACGTCAGTTCCGTGTGAAAGTCCCGAAATCTTTACAAGGTCCGAGAATGTCTTTGGCTTGGTTTTTTCAAGCATTTTTCTAGTAAAAGCCGTACCGAATTCAGGAATTCCAAACGTACCCGTCTTTGTGCCAAGCTCTTCTTCGGAAATTCCAAGCGCCTTGGTTGACAAGAACAAGCTCATAACGCCAGGATCGTCAAGCGGAACTTCTTTTGCATTAACGCCCGTTAAATCTTCAAGCATACGTATTACAGTCGGGTCGTCGTGACCTAAAATATCGGCTTTAAGCAAAGTATCGTGAAGTGAGTTAAACGTAAAGTGCGTGGTTATTACGCCTGCTTCGGGATCGTTTGCAGGATACTGCAAGGGAGTAAACTCGTTTATATCGTATTCTTTAGGAACAATAACTACACCGCCTGCGTGTTGACCGGTAGTGCGCTTAACGTCAATGCAGCCAGAGGCTAAACGTTCAAGTTCTGCCTTTCGCGGACGGGCAAGCGAATATTCCTCGCAGTATTTTTTAGTGTAGCCTATTGCAGTTTTATCGGCAACACCGCCGATAGTTCCTGCGCGGAACACGTACTTTTCACCAAACAATTCTTCAATATACTTATGTACCTCGGGCTGATAAACACCCGAGAAGTTAAGGTCAATATCCGGAACCTTATCGCCGTTAAAGCCCATAAACACTTCAAAAGGAATGTTAAAGCCAAGGCGCAAAAGCTCGTGAGAGCATTTGGGGCATTTTTTGTGCGGAAGGTCAATTCCGCAGTCGTATTGCGACAGATCAATATCAAAATCACTATACTGACACTCGGGACACAAGTAGTGCGGTGTAAGAGGGTTAACCTCGGTTATATCCGCCATTGTTGCGGCAAAAGAAGAGCCTACACTTCCTCGAGAGCCTACCATATAGCCATCGGAGTTAGACTTTTTAACGACCTTGTGAGCAATTAGATAAAGCACTGCGTAGCCGTTATTTATAATAGAATTTATCTCTTTATCAAGGCGCTTTTGAACAATTTCAGGCAGCGGATTTCCGTACATTTTATACGCCTTTTCAAAGCACATTTGTCTAAGGTCTTCCTCGGCATTTTCCATCGTGGGCGTATAAAGTCTGTCGCGTGGGAACGATTCCATTTTTTCGCACTGGGCAGCAAGCGCACGAGTATTTTCAACAACTATCTCGTATCTCTTTTTCTCGTCAAGATAGTAAAACTCATCAAGCATCTCCTCGGTAGTTCTGTAATAAAGAGGGGCTTGCTTATCGGCATCGGAATAACCCTCGGCACACTGAATAATGCTTCGGTAAATTGCATCGCGCTTTAGAAGATAATGCACGTCGCCCGTTGCTATAACGGGAATATTAAGCTCTTCGCCAAGCCAAATCACCTTTTTGTTAAGGTCAATAAGCTGCTCGCGCGAAGAAACCAAGCCTTCGCGAAGCATAAATTCATTATTACCAAGTGGCTGAACCTCAAGATAATCGTAAAACGATGCTATCTGCTTTAATTTTTCGTCATTTGCTCCCGAAACTATCGCCCTAAAAAGTTCACCCGCTTCGCAGGCCGAGGCAATTATAAGCCCTTCGCGATGCTTTTTTAATAACGAGCGCGGTATTTGCGGACGCTTGCGGCGAAGATGATGAAGGTGTGACTCGGTAACAAGCGTGTAAAGATTTTTAAGTCCCACCTTGTTTTTTGCAATTATTATTATGTGATAGCGACTACCTGCATCGCTGTCTAATTTTTTATTAAATTCGTCTACCGTAAAAACGTTAAACGATTCGAGATGCTCTAGCAATTTGCGCCATATAACCGCCGTAAGCTCGGCTTTTTTAAGCGCGTTTTCAATCTCACCCGTTTTAATATCAAGCGCGTCGCAAACTTTATTAAACTTTCCGCTTTTAATAGTAGAAATAAGCTCGCGCGAAACTCTGAGCGTATCTACCGACGCGCTCTCTGTTTTTACTTTTGCATCGTCACCGGCTTTAAGTATAAACGGCATAGTTTTTGTACTTTCGTGCGAAACTAATACACAACCCTGCGCAAACTGCCAGAACGCCTTTATTACTGCATCAATGTCAGGTGCAGCCGAAAGCGCGGCGTTAGAAATATTTTCGTACTGTGACTCATCAATATCGCGGTGCGGATTAACTAGCGAATAAAACGTTTGCTCTTGCAAAGCACCGTTATCAAAAATACAGGCACCTATCTCGATGATGCTATCTGTTAAAACGCTTTCGCCCGTTGTAGAAATTGAATATACGCAATATTTTAGCTCGCGCAGTTTTTTATTTTCACCAAGCTCAAGCACAGGGTCGTCGTTAAGCAAATAGCCCTCGGTACCGAAAATTATTTTTACGTCATTCATCTTTTGCTTGGCTATTGCCGCTTCCATATCAGGAAACGCCTGAACAACACCGTGGTCGGTAAGTGCAACGGTATCGTGTCCGTACTTTTTCATAAGCTTTAAAAGCTTTGAAACGTCAAGCACGCCGTCCATCTGACTCATTTTTGTATGAAGGTGCAGCTCTACTCGCTTTACCGGTGCGTTATCGGTTTGCTCTTTTGGCGCGGGCGCTTTTTTTATTGCCTTGGGATTTATAGTCAATTCGCTTGCAAACGTATCAAACGAGCAAGTACCCTGAACAATAATATGCCCGCTTATTTTTTCTAAAAGTTCGTCCGCCTGCTCAGAAAGCGCAAAGAGTTTGCAGGTTATCGACGAGGTGTAGTCGGTTACGTTAAAGGTAAAAATTATTCCCTTACCTGATTTATAGGTAATAATATCACTGCCTATAACGTCGCCCTCTATTGTAACAAAGCGCGTAAAATCGTCAATTTCGTTTATAGGCGTTATCTTTTTAGGTGAAAAATCTTTGCCGTAAAGTGCTATTCCGTCAGCAGAAACACTCTTAATACCGCGCTTTTTGGATGCCGGCTTTGCAGAGGGCTTTGCGTTTTTTGCCGCTTCGCGCGTAAGCTGTTCCATTCGCCTTTTATATCTTTCCTCGGGTGTTAATGTATCCTGCTCCAGCACGGTTGGAATTTCTTCTTGCGGAAGCTCTTCATTTTCCTCGGGCGCTTCTTCAGGAAGCGGAACATCGTCAAAGTCGGGCTCTTCTAATGCTTGCGTCGGTGCTTCTACGCGCACAAAAAGTTCCACCTCTACCAAGGGCGGAACTATCTTTTTTACTGCTTGCTTTAAAGCCGAATATTTTGCATCATCAAGCTGGCAAACCGAATTAAAATAGATTTGCCACTGGCTGCCCGAATCTGAAATAACTGCTTTTTCAAACTCAAGCAATTCAATCACCGTTTTATCAAGCGCATTTTCAAGCGCAAGCATAAATTTTGAATTTTGTTTAGATAAGGTTACCGACATATTTTTTCTCCAAATTTTGTAGCCATTATTGTATCATATTTTTAAAAAAAAGCAAGTACCCCTTTTTGTTAAAATCGTTGCCTTTTTACTTAAAACCCATTGTTTTAGGGACGTTTTAAACGATTATAACGCCTACAAAAATTTTTTTAAAAATTTTTTTATTATTTTGCAAAAATAAAAGTAATTATTCGCTTGCTAAAAAACAAATATTGGTATAAAATAATACAGTAAAAAATAAAATATTTTTTTGGAGGAAATCATAATGTCAGTAAAAGTTGCTATTAACGGTTTCGGTCGTATCGGTCGTCTTGCATTCCGTCAGATGTTCGGTGCAGAAGGTTATGAGGTAGTTGCTATCAACGATCTTACAAGCCCTGATATGCTTGCACACCTTCTTAAATACGATACAGCACAGGGTTCGTACCTTGGCTATCTCGGTGAGAACAAGCACACCGTAGAAGCTACCGAAGATTCCATCATCGTTGACGGAAAAGAAATTAAAATTTATGCTTGCAAGGACGCTAACGACTGCCCCTGGGGTGCTTTAGACGTTGACGTTGTTTTAGAGTGCACAGGCTTCTATTGCTCAGAAGAAAAGTCAATGGCTCATATCAACGCAGGCGCAAAGAAGGTTGTTATCTCGGCTCCCGCAGGTAACGATCTTAAAACCATCGTTTTCTCGGTAAACAACGATACTCTTACCGCAGAAGATCAGATCATTTCGGCTGCTTCGTGCACCACTAACTGCCTTGCTCCTATGGCAAAGGCTCTTAACGATTATGCACCTATCCAGTCAGGTATCATGACAACTGTTCACGCTTACACCGGCGACCAGATGATTCTTGACGGTCCTCACCGCAAGGGCGACCTTCGTCGTGCTCGCGCAGGCGCACAGAACATCGTTCCCAACTCAACAGGTGCTGCAAAGGCTATCGGCCTTGTTATCCCCGAGCTTAACGGCAAACTTATCGGTTCGGCACAGCGCGTTCCCACCTGCACAGGTTCAACAACTCTTTTAGTAGCAGTTGTTAAGGGCGCAAACGTAACCAAAGAGGGTATCAATGCTGCTATGAAGGCTGCTGCTTCAGAGTCGTTTGGTTACAACGAGGAGCAGATCGTTTCGTCAGACGTTATCGGTATGCGTTACGGTTCACTCTTTGATGCAACTCAGACCATGGTTGCAAAGATTGATGAAGACACCTATCAGGTACAGGTTGTTTCGTGGTATGACAACGAAAACTCCTACACCAGCCAGATGGTTCGCACAATCAAGTATTTTGCAGAGCTTTAATCTTTAGCTAAATAATAAAAGGCAACGTAAAAACGTTGCCTTTTTTATTTTTTCGTTTTTAAAATTTTTCGTAACCTACAAGCAAGCCGCCCTTTTCGGCATAAAAACTGCAAAGTCCACGCAAAGCAGAAATTTCCACCTGGCAGTTAATCTCGTTTTTAATGAGCTCTGCAAGGGCTGATGCCGCATTAGCATTAAAGCAGTGCGCTATCTGAACCTTTCCCGTTTTTAAACCATTATTTTTTAAATGCTTGACTATCGTCTTAAGTGCTTTTTCTTCGCCTCGGCACTTGTCAAGCGGCTCTAAATCTCCCTTATCGCTTGCCTTGCCCACAACACGAATCCCCAGCAATCCCGCAATCTTTGCTACCGAGGGCTTTACCCTTCCGTTATTAGCAAAATTCTGCATTGATTCAAGCATAAACAATAAGCCCGTATTGCGCGAATATTCTTCAATTTGCATGCAAACTTCTTCAAAGCATTTGCCTTCGGAAATAAACTGCTCGATTTTTTTAACTATTATAGTCATTTCGGGGCCTGCAGAAAGGCTGTTAAGTACAAACACCTTTGCAGAAGGATTTTTTTCAAGATACATCTGCTTTGCCATACACGCCGAGTTATAACTACCCGAAAGCGTGCCCGTTATAGCAACGCAGTATATCTCCGTTGCATCTCCAAACGCATTAAGCCAATCGTCAGCATTCGGGCATGAGCTTGAAGATTTTCCCCTGTACGCAAGCAATTTTTCTACCATTAGCTTTGTGTCAAGATTTTCATCGTCAACAAACTCTTCGTCTTCGGTTATTATTTTAAGCGGAACCGCTTCAAACTTAACGTTTTGCAAGCTGATTAAATCTGCCGCCGAATCGGCTACTATTTTTATGCTCATAATTTTTCCTCCACGTTTTATTGGTTATAACAATTTGGTTAAATTATATAAGCATATTCTTTTTTTATCACGCTACTTTAGCTTTTTTAAATTATACTTTTGAATTTTCTTCGGTAGATATTTATTTTCTTCTCTACCGTCAGTAGAATTAAGCTTTAAATAGCCTTTATAAACTCTAAAAGCTTATCAAAATTACCGTGTGCAAAATTGTTTATATCGGTATTACTTTTGTTTATAAGATTTTCTGTAAGCAAAAACGTTTGCATACCCGTTTTTTTCGCAGGCATATCATCATTAACGTCGTTACCTATCATTAAGCACTCGCTTGGCTCTACCTTTGCGCGGGATGCTACCTCAATATAATATTTTAAATTAGGCTTGCAATAATTTATGTTTTCGTACGTTGTATAAAATAAAAAATCGTCTTTATTCAGTCCCGCCCACGATATTCTTGCCTCAGTCGCAACAGCAGGAAAAATAGGATTAGTTGCCAATATGGCAGGGATTCCCTTTTGCTTTAAGACTTCTATTATCTGCTTTGATTTTTTTGAAAACCCGCAAATTTGCTTTACTTGATTAAACTCATTTTTATAAAAATCATCAAAATAAGGAATATCTTTTTTAGCTTCCTCACCATAAGCGCTTGTAAAAAATTCCCAAAAAGCTTGTTCGTTTGTCTTGCTACCGTCATTTTTTATCATTTTTTCAGTACCGCCCCAAATCGTCTTTATTAAGGCGTCAGGCTCGTACCCATAGGCAGAAAGCTTTTTGCTTATTCCTCCAAAGTATGCTTTAACAAACTGTTCTTGGTCCATAGGCAGCAGAGTTCCGTCTAAATCAAAAAGCACTGCTTTAATACTCATCTTACTTAATTACCTTCCGTTTATAATAAAAGTAGAATATCATTATCTTTTAGGGTTGTCAACGCTTTACAACATTTTTCTCCAAATTTTCATTTTGAGCAATTGATAATTTTAATATTGTGTGCTATAATAAATTGTTATTATTTTATATAGAAGGTAATTTTTTATGAGCAAACAAAAAAAATGGACGCGTCCGCGCCACCGCCTTGTGCGGAATATTGCTTACTGGGTTTTATACCCTTACTGCCGCATAAAATACGGTATTAAAATTGAAAAATTTACCGCGCAGCAAAAACGCCCCTATCTTATTTTATATAATCATCAAACAGCTTTTGACCAATTTTTTGTCGGCTGTGCATTTTCGGGGCCCGTTTACTACGTTGCAAGCGAAGACTTGTTTTCAAAAGGTTGGGTTTCTTCACTTATCCGCTTTATAGTCGCACCTATACCGATCAAAAAGCAGGCAACTGATATTAAAGCGGTAATGAACTGCCTTCGCGTTGCCTCTGAAGGTGGAACGATAGCCATAGCTCCCGAAGGCAACCGCACTTATAGCGGAAAGACCGAATATATGAGCTCTGCTATTGCTCCTCTTGCAAAAAAGTTAGGCTTGCCGATAGCCATTTTTCATATTCGTGGTGGCTACGGCGTACATCCACGGTGGAGCGATTGCTTGCGCAAGGGCAAAATGCAAGCCTACGTCCACAAGGTTATTGACCCCGAAGACGTAAAAAAAATGTCGAACGACGAGCTTTATCAGGTTATTCAAAAAGAATTGTTTATTGACGAAGGTCAGGTTACGGGCGAGTTTTTATCAAACAAACGCGCCGAATTTTTAGAGCGCGCAATGTACGTTTGCCCCGATTGCGGACTTTCTACCTTCTTTAGCAAGGGTAACGAATGTTCTTGCCAAAAATGCGGAAAGACTGTTTTGTATAACACTGACAAAACTCTAAACGGAAAAAATTGCGAATTCCCGTTTAAATTTGTAACCGAGTGGTACGATTATCAAAAAAAGTTTGTGAACTCACTTGACGTTACAAAGTTTACGCAGGATGCATTATATTGTGATAAAGCAAATTTTTTTGAAATAATTATTTATAAAACACGCAATCTGATTTTAAAAGACGCCGACGTTTTGCTTTACGGCAATCGCATAGTTGTCGGTAATCAGGAATTTGCTTTTGACGACATAAGTGCACTTTCGGTTGTTGGTAGAAACAAGCTTAATATCTACGTAGGCAAACAGCTTTTTCAGCTTAAAAGCGACGAGCATTTTAACGCACTTAAATATGTGAACGTTTTTTACAGGTACAAAAATATTGTAGGAGGTAATCTTGATGGAGAATTTTTGGGACTCTAGTGTTTGGGGCTTTATAAATCTGCTTGCAGTTTTACTTTTAAGCCTTTTAATTGCAAACATACTAAAACGCAAAATAAAATTTTTAAAATATTCGCTTATACCTACCTCGGTTTTAGGCGGCGCGATTTTACTTATTGTTGCAGGAATTTACGACTTATTTGCAAAAACGCCCTTGTTTGAAACCGCATTTTTTGGCAGCACTGGCTATCAGAATCTTGAAATTATAACCTACCACACCCTTGCCCTTGGCTTTATTGCTTCTACCTTAAAATCTTCGGGCGGAAAGCTTACCAAACAACGTAGTGTTGAAATTTTTAACACCGGCGTTACCACGGTTTCTACATATTTACTTCAGGCTATTTTAGGCTTTGGAATAACATTAATTGTTGCCAAGATAGTTTCGGGCTTTTTCCCCGCAGCAGGTGTGCTTTTGCCATTTGGCTACGGTCAGGGAACGGGTCAGGCAATGAACTACGGCAATATTTACGAAACCGAGTACGGCTTTGCAGGCGGAAAAAGCTTTGGCTTGACCATTGCAGCACTTGGCTTTTTATCTGCAAGCATCGGCGGCGTTATTCACCTTAATATTTTAAAGAAGAAAAAGCAAATCGTTACTACTTCAGAAGATGAATCGGCACTTTCTTCCGAGCAAATTCAGGCAGAAAACGAAATTCCTATGCAGGGCAGCATTGATAAGCTTACTATTCAAATTGCCTTTGTTATAGTTGCTTATATGCTTGCCTACTTACTTATGTTTGTTCTCGGCAATATCCTGCCGGGTATGAAATCGGTAATATACGGTTTTAACTTCTTGCTTGGTGTGCTTGCTGCAACACTTGTTAAAGCTATTATAAACCTGCTTCGCAAAAAGAAGCTTATGAAAAGAGCTTATGTAAACGACTTTTTATTAACCCGCACAAGTAACTTCTTTTTTGACATAATGGTTGTTGCAGGTATTGCGGCAATAAGGCTTGGCGTTTTAGAGCAATATTGGGGCGTAATGCTTATTTTAGGCATTGTTGGCCTTGTTTCTACCTATATTTACAATTATTTTATTGCAAAAAAGCTTTTCTCAGAATATGCTCAAGAGCAATTTTTAATGATGTATGGTATGCTTACCGGTACGGCAAGCACGGGTACCATCCTGCTTCGCGAGCTTGACGGCAACTTCAAAACACCTGCGGCAGATAATATGGTTTATCAGAACTTCCCCGCTATCGTGTTTGGCTTTCCTATGATGTTGCTTGCAACGCTTGCACCGCAAAAGCCGTATTTAACGTTTATTCTTTTAGTTGCTTTCTTTATAGTTATGAACTTTATCCTGTTCCGCAGCTTTATATTTAAAAGGAAAAATAAGAAAAAATAAAAAGAAACAAAAAGAAACAAGTCCGTAGAAATTCTACGGACTTTATTTTTATTTATTTCTTCTTACAAATCTTATTTCGCAAACACCGTCGCCTGCGGCTATGGTCTTTGGAAGGTCAAGCTCGCACCCAAAGCTTTCGGCTATGCCTCGGTCACCGCACATTGCGTGGTCACAAAGCATTTTAATTTCCTCATCACTTGCGCCCTGCTTTTGCCAAGCCTTAACAAGCGGACAGTAGTGAAAATCAATATCAAGATTATCGTCGGTGCATCTTTTGATTTTCATTTCAAACACCATCTGTGCAGGAAGCGTAAAGAGTGCCTTTTTAAGCCCCTTTAAGCTTTCGCCCTTGCCTCCCTTTTCGCGCAAGAGCTTACCCTGATAAAGTCCGCAACGCTTTATTGCCTGCGGCGCATATTCTTCTGGCGAAAGTCCTTTCTTTTTTGCCTCGTCACAAAGCAAATACATCCATAACGCGCGGTGCTCAAGCTGCTCGCGCACGGCTACTATTAAAGGATTTTTTATCTTTGGTTCGTTTATAATACTCATAATTTTTCTCCTTAAATATGTTATATATTTATTTTATCATTTGCTTTTAAATAAGTCAATACCGATAAAAACGGACAGTTTTTTACTGTCCGTTTTTACTTTAAAGCGCATATTTTTCTATGCTTACACCCGAATAATAGTGAGTAAGAATTTGCTTATAATCTTTTCCGTCCTCTGCCATTTGCTTTGCTCCCGCCTGACTCATACCAACACCGTGACCGTAACCAAAGGTAGAAAAGGTTATTTCGGTTTCATTAGCAGAAAAAGTAAAATCAGTTGAACGCAAACCTAAGCACGTGCGAAGTGCCGTAGCCTTTACCTCTTTATTGCCAAGCATAACGCTTTTTACTCTTCCACTGTCAGTATAAGCTAAAATTTTTATTTCGATTTTAGAAAGTGATAGGTCAAAGTAAGAATTTACTTTTTGCAAAAATTCTTCTTTAGAAAAGGTAACTATTTTATCCTCACTTGCTTCCTCACTGCTTGAAACCGACACTAAATACGGATAGCTTCCGCCAAACACCGAAACGCAATCTTCAGTTTTATCAGAGCTTGAAGAATGATATAGTGCATTTATCGGCTTTTGGTTATATAAAACAACCTCTTGCCTCGTTTCAGTTACCGCAAGCGAAATTTTATTAAAATATTCTTCAAAGCTTTTGCCCCACTGCGAGCGCATATTTTCTAGCGACTTAAACGCCTGACAGTGTTTGTAATCGGCGCAAATGTCACCGGCACCTTTATTACAGCCGCCATAAATAATTTTGTTATATAAGTACGTTCTTGCCGCAACCGCCTGCGCTTTAAGTGCTTCAAGCTCGCATTTAGGCGAAATTTCACCTGCAAGCACGCAAATAAGATAGTCAGTTTCGCTCATTTTTTCTAATTTTTCGTCAAGCAAAACCGTTATTTCCCTTTCTGTTGTTTGGGTAAGCGGTGTGCTTTGAGGTTTTGCAGCAGCCTCAAGCGACGGTGTGCTTTGAATCTTGCTCACTTCTACTAAAACGGTAGGTGCGCCTATCGAATTAAACGTTAAAATTCCTGCAAGTAAAATTAAAACGGGCAGGCAAACGGCAAAAATGCGCTTCATATTATCTCCTAATCAATTATATAGGGTATGCCGCAAATAACCTTGTCCCCCGAAGAATAGACCTGCATAAGCGGCGAATCCATTTTAAGAATATTCTCATCTGAAAAATAATATTCGCAAACACTTGTGCTGTTTGGTACAAGCTTTGCCGAAAAAGCATTTTTACCCGAAAGCTTGTAGACAAAAAATTCGTCCGTGCTCCACTTTTGATATTCGTCTAAAATACACTCGGCGGCAAACGAATTTTTAGTAACTACGTACGCGTTTTGCTCTTTAGAAAAAAGCGCAGGATAGGCGCAAAACGCAAATGCAACAATGACAATTAAGATAAGCGCAAAAATATATTTTTCCATAAAAAAACTCCCTTTTACTAAATTATGGCAAAAGGGAGTTTGATTTATACTTTAAATTTTATATTCTGCTTTTTTATCTCCATCAAACGAAATGAGCGAAAAAACGCCATCCTCAAAAAGCAAATAGCCCTGAAAGTCATTTTTAGGAAGCGAAACCGAGCCGGGGTTCATATAAACAAAATCATTTGTTTTGTCAATTTCGGCAACGTGGAAATGTCCGTTAATTAAAACGTCACCCTTTTGCAGTAGCGGTGGGTTTTCTTTATTAAATTTATGTCCGTGCGTAACAAAAACGTGCTTTCCACCTAAAAACAGCGAAAGATTTTCGGTTAAAACAGGAAATTCAAGCACCATTTGGTCAACTTCAGAATCACAATTTCCCCTGACGGCTAAAATGTATTGCTTGTTTTCGTTAAGCATTGCGCTAACGTCTTTGGGTGAATAATCTTTAGGCAACGGGTTGCGCGGACCGTGATACAAAAGGTCGCCAAGCAAAATAAGCTTTTGGGCATTTTCGTTTTTAAAAGCTTCAAGCAACTTTTTGCAGTAGTATGCCGAGCCGTGAATGTCGGATGCGAAAATAAGTTTCATAATAACTCCTTGAAAAATAAAGTTTATATAATTATATTATATATTAGATATAAAATCAATAAAAAATATTGACAAACGCATATATCGTATGTTACCATTTGTGTATAAAAAAATCATAGTGTTTTTTGCAGATATAGGCGCAAAAGTTAAAAGTAGCATAATGTTTTTAGGTAAATTGGCATTATTGCAAAAGGAGCTTTTGCCGAAGCGTTGTATTATTACCTTGAAATACAACAGCTGGGGCGGTACAAAATATGTATCGGACTGTCACTTAATTAGTGGAGCGATATCGTAAAACGCAGTTTCTTTTTTAATAGGGAAATTTGCCATCACGAGTATCGCAGAAACTCGTGATTTTTTGATTTTAAAAAAGGAGAAAACAAATGAAAAAGAAGACACTCTTGCTCGTTGCAATGATAGTTATGGTTGTTATGTCATTTGCAGTTTCTGCCTTTGCGCAGAGCGAGCCCGCCGACAATGCTGAGCCACAGACAGTTGTTGTTGGTGAAACCGAATACGACCTTTCGGACTACGATTCGGCAAGCGAATACGTTGACGCATACGCTGACAATTTATCCGCAGACGAAAATTTTGACGAAAACATCGAAAAGGCCCTTGCAACCGTAAGGGGCGAAACACCCTCATACGCAACGTTCTGGGCACTTGTTCCGCCAATTATCGCTATCGTGCTTGCGCTTATAACAAAGGAAGTTTATTCTTCACTCTTTATAGGTATTTTATCAGGCGGCCTTATCTATTCAAGCTTTAACCTTGAAACAACTATGACCCACGTTTTTCAAGACGGCTTTATTTCTACCGTTGCCGATTCGTACAACATCGGTATTTTAATATTCCTTGTTTTGTTAGGTTCCTTAGTTGCTATGATAAACAAAACAGGCGGCTCTGCTGCATTTGGAAGATGGGCAAAAACGCATATTAAAAGCCGTGTTGGCGCACAAATTTGCACCGTCGTTCTTGGTATTTTAATCTTTGTTGACGACTACTTTAACTGCTTGACAGTTGGCTCGGTAATGCGCCCCGTAACTGATAAACACAATGTTTCGCGCGCAAAGCTTTCGTACTTAATCGACGCTACTGCCGCACCTATCTGCATTATTGCTCCTATTTCTTCGTGGGCAGCCGCAGTTGCAGGCTTTGCCGAGGGCGCAGGTGCCGAAAGCGGTATTTCGCTTTTTGTTTCAGCAATTCCGTTTAACTTCTATGCTATTTTAACTATCATAATGATGTTCTTCCTTGCTATTACCAAGTTTGACTTTGGCCCGATGAAAAAGCACGAAGATAACGCCCTTGCAGGCGACATCTTTACCTCGGGCGAGAAACAGCTTGAAGAGCTTGAAGAAAACGCAAACCCCAAGGGACGCGTTTTAGACCTTGTTCTTCCCGTTATTGTCTTAATTATATCGTGCGTATTTGGTCTTATCTATTCGGGCGGCTTCTTTGATGCATCAAGCGACAGCTATATGAACTTTATCGAATCGTTCTCAAACAGTGACGCTTCGGTAGGTCTTGTATTCGGCTCATTTATAACCATTATTATCTCGGTTATCTACTACCTCTGCCGCAGAGTTATCACCTTTAAAAACTGCATGGAAGCAATTCCCGAAGGCTTTAAGGCTATGGTACCTGCAATACTTATCCTTGTTTGCGCTTGGACGTTAAAGACTATAACCGATTCACTTGGTGCAAAAATATTCATTTCGCAGCTTATCGAAGGTTCGGCGGGTCAGCTCGCATTCTTCCTTCCTGCTATTATCTTCTTAATTGCAGTTGGTCTTTCGTTTGCAACGGGAACCTCGTGGGGTACGTTTGGTATTTTAATTCCTATCGTGCTTTCAGTTTTCGGCGCACAGGACGGAAATATTACTATCGTTGCAGTTTCGGCATGTATGGCAGGTGCAGTTTGCGGTGACCACTGCTCGCCCATCTCTGATACCACTATTATGGCATCAGCAGGCGCAAAGTGCGACCACATTAACCACGTTTCAACACAGCTTCCGTATGCGTTAACGGTTGCAGGCGTTTCGTTTGTAAGCTATATTTTAGCAGGCTTTGTTCCTAATGCCGTTATTGTTCTTCCGATTTCTATCGCTTTGATGATCGGTACGCTTTTTGTTTTAAAACTTGCGTTAAACAAAAAGAAGTAATCAAAACTTTTTTAGCCCCCGAATTTTCGGGGGCTTTTTTTAACTTTACAGCAAGTAAAATTTATTTTATAATAAGTAATATAAAATTATTTTGGAGATAATAATGAAAAAAGCTATTTCTGTTTTTTTATTACTTGTATTGCTTTGCGGTTGTAGCAAAAATAATATTCCCGCTATAACGCCCACTCCCGAGCAAACGCAAACTGCCTCGCCCACCGCCACTGCCACGTTAGCGCCCGTTCAAACTCCCGAAATTATTGATAACACAATAAAAGACACAAACCAAAGCTTTGTTGCAACGGTTGAAACTGATATTTTAAATCTTCGTGCTCAAGCTTCCGTTTCGGCGCCAATACTTGATAAGCTTAAAAAGGGCGACATCGTTCAGGTTATGTCGGTAAAAGACGGCTGGTGTAAACTTCATATGGTAGTTAAAAATGAAGCGTCGTCTTCTAAATTTACGCGCACTAATATTGGCTACTGTAAGGTAGAATATTTA
Source organism: Clostridia bacterium (assembly GCA_045536015.1). Classification (GTDB taxonomy): domain Bacteria; phylum Bacillota; class Clostridia; order Christensenellales; family QALW01; genus JAZSMS01. The sequence continues at coordinate 1,159 of JAZSMS010000111.1, read as the reverse complement.
ACTGCCGTTAGCAATATTGCATCGCTTTACCCTGGCGCCGCCGCATACACACTTACAAGCGGTTCCTACACTGCTCAGGCATTCAGATATTTTGCCTCAAAGAAAACCTTTGATAACGAAACGGTTGAATTTTTCTTTACCGATGTTTATATTTTTGATAAAGAAAACAAGCTATACAGCATTATGCCGCTTTCTTTTGCAGGCTATGCTGATAAAGAAAACTTTAGCACCGACGTTTTAACAAGCATTTTTATGTATGATTTTGATGCCGACGGAAAAGACGACTGCTTGTATCAGATTGATTTTGATACACATACCCGCCGTCTTGGAAGCTCGGAATTACAACATCTGCGCGACTTCGGTCCCGAGGGTACAGGAGTAGTTAATCTTATGCTTTACCGTGAAAACACCCTTGTGAATAGTGGCTTTGAAGATCATTTTGCTTTTGAAAACGCTCTTTCGCAAGAAGATTTTAACAGTTATAATCTTAACGGTTTTATTTCTGTTTTCAAAAAGCTTGCTCAATCTTAAAAAAATTTTAAAGCACCTTTATAGGTGCTTTTTTTATGCATAAAAAACTTCTTTTTACTAAAAATAAATCAAAAGGAGATGTTTTTGTGCGAAAAGAAATTATTGGTGGCTTAAGCGTTATACAAAACGTTGACGAAAATCATATACACTACAAAACAAAAAAGGAGCGTGTACGCTGATGAACAATGCCGAATACGCCCGTTTAGTAAAAAAAGCGGCTCCTAAAAGCAAAATAGTTTACGATTGCGTCAAAGCATTTTGGGTAGGCGGAACCATTTGCCTGCTTGGCGAAATTATAACCGTTACACTTATGTACTTTTTTGAGCTTGAGCGCACGCTTGCAAGCACCTGGATGAGCATAATTTTAGTTTTTTTAAGCGCATTTTTAACCGGACTTGGCTTGTACGCAAAGCTTGGCGCTTACGCCGGAGCAGGAAGCATAGTTCCTATAACCGGCTTTGCAAACGGTGTTGCTTCGCCTGCAATCGAATTTAAAACAGAAGGCTGGGTTTTGGGCCTCGGCGCAAAGCTGTTTGTTATTGCAGGGCCGGTGATTGTGTATGGAATTGTAGCATCGGTTGTTTATGGTATTATTTATTGGATAATGCAGATGGTTTAAAAAGGCTTG
>JAZSMS010000117.1:0-8038 GCA_045536015.1 Clostridia bacterium | reverse complement strand
GGTTGATGACGTAAAGGAATTAGCTATCCGCTTTATCTTATACGGAACACTTTCAGAAATCTTTGCACGCGAAACTGGCTTCCACAAGGGTATGGGCGGCTCGATGCACGCATTCTTCCTTCCTTTTGGTATTTATCCCAACAATGCTATCGTTGGCGGCTCGGCAGCTATCGCAACCGGTGCAGCATTATTTAAAAAGGTTAACGATAAGCAGGGTATTGTTGTTTGCAACTCGGGCGACGGCTCGATGGCACGCGGTCCCGTTTGGGAAGCAATGAACTTTGCTTCGATGGATCAGTTCCACACACTTTGGGAAAGCCATAAGGGTGGAATGCCTATTTTATATAACGTATTTAATAACTCGTACGGTATGGGCGACCAGACCAGAGGCGAAACTATGGGCTATGATATGCTTGCTCGTATCGGCTCGGGTATCAGCCCCACACAGTTCCATGCTGAGCGTATTGACGGCTTTAACCCCTTGGCAGTTATTGATGCTATGGAGCGTAAGCTTGAAATTCTTCGCGCAGGCAAAGGTCCCGTACTTCTTGATACTATTACTTACCGCTTCTCAGGTCACTCGACTTCTGACCAGAATGCATATCGCACCAAGGAAGAAATTGATGCATGGCGTGAGGTTGACCCGATTATCACTTATCGCAAGGGTCTTGTTGATGCAAAGGTTGCAACCGACTCTAAGATGGAAGAAATTCTTGCCGAAACAGTAGAACGTATGACTATGATTTGCAAGGCTGCTTCTGATCCTGAAATAAGTCCCTACGTTGACTTTAAGGCAGATCCTCAAGTTGTAGAACGTCTTATGTTCTCAAACGAAAAGGCAGAAAAGCTTGACGACCGCGAGCCTGAAGTTAATATGCCTTTAGCAGAAGTTCCTGCATATAAAAAGCTTAAAGAAAAAGAACGTTGCCCGATAGTTGATGGCAAGCCCGTTTCTAAGATGAAGCTCTTTAACCTTCGTGATGCACTTTCTGAGGTTATTTATGACCGCTTCTACGAAGATCCTACTTTAATCGCATACGGTGAAGACTGTCGCGACTGGGGTGGCGCATTTGCGGTTTATCGTGGAATGATGGATGCATTCCCGCACTGCAGACTCTTTAACTCACCTATTGCCGAAGCAGCAATCGTTGGTACTGCAGTTGGTTATGCGGTTTCGGGCGGTAGAGCACTTGTTGAGCTTATGTATGCCGACTTTATCGGTTGTGCAGGTGACGAAATATTTAACCAAATGTCAAAATGGCAGGCTATGTCGGCAGGTATCTTAAAGATGCCCGTTGTGCTTCGTGTTTCGGTTGGTTCTAAGTACGGCGCACAGCACAGTCAGGACTGGACTGCACTTTGTGCACATATACCCGGCTTAAAGGTTTGCTTCCCTGCAACACCTTGGGAGGCAAAGGGTCTTATGGAAAGCGCATTAAAGGGTACTGACCCCGTTGTATTCTTTGAAAGCCAAAGAATTTATGATGTTGGCGAGCAGTTCTATCCGGGCGGTGTTCCTACAGAGAGATATGAAATTGAGTTTGGTGATGTTAACAAGGTTCGCGATGGTAAGGACGTAACAATTATTACTATCGGTGCCGCACTTTACCGCGCTGTTGAAGCCGCAAAGCAGCTTTCGGAAAAATACGGTATGGAGGCAGATGTTATCAACCTTCATTCGCTTGTTCCGCTTGATTATACAAAGCTTGTTGAATCGGTTAAAAAGACAGGCAGAGTTGTGCTTGTTTCAGATGCTTGTGCACGCGGTTCGTTCTTAAACGACGTTGCAAAGAATCTTACCGAGCTTTGCTTTGACGACCTTGATGCACCTCCGGTAGTAGTTGGTGCACGCAACTGGATCACACCTCCCTTCGAGTTTGACGAGTTCTTCTTCCCGCAGCCTTCGTGGATTTTAGATGCAATTCACGAAAAGCTTGTTCCGCTTCCTAACTATACTGTAGAAAACGGATGCACTGAGGCAGAGGCTTTCCGTCGCGCTAAATTGGGAGTATAAGTGAAGATAACAAGATGCGCAAACGCCGGCATTAAACTTAAAATTGATAATGTTTCAATTTTGCTTGACGGCGTTTGCCAAAAGCTTGACCCATATTTTGAAACCCCGCAAAGCGTAAAGGAAGAGCTTTTAAAAAACGTGCCCGATATAGTTGCTTTTACGCACAAACACCCCGATCATTATGACGAATCATTTGAAAATGCGGTAAAAGATAAAACTGTTGTTTTAACGCCCGATAACGCAAGGCAGATAGATGCTTACGGCGTAACGATTAAACCTGTTGAAACCCGCCATATAGGCGCGTACAAAATAGCACATACAAGCTTTGTTATTAAAGGCAGTAAGTGTGTTTGGTTTTTAGGTGATGCATCGCCGCTGGGTATTAGAAAAATGCTTGATATACCCGACGTTATTTGTGCACCTTTTGCCTATGCTAACACCGAATTTTCATTTAACGGTTTAAAAAAGTACGGGGCAAAACAAATAATCATTTTGCATATGCCCATTGAAGAAAAAGATACGTTAAACACAATGCAAACTGTTAAAGAAGTTGTTAAAGACGATCCTTCAGTTTTTATTTTAGAGATGGGGCAAACGATAGAGATAAACTAAAAAAAGCACCTGCGAAAAGCAGGTGCTTTTTTAACTTAGCCAAACCTTATAACTTGAGCCGTTTCAGGCTGGTTCCAGTTACAATGGTTTGTTTAACAAATTTAAAAATTCTTCAAGCTCTTTATGTGAATTAAAAACTATGATGTTCTTATTCTTGTATTTTTCTAAAAGAGAGTAAGCTTTTGGGAGCTCTTCTGTTTGAAAATTTATTACGTATTCTTTAAATTCGGGATCAAATTCACTTTCTTGCCAAGGCATATCGGGACGGGGTTGACCAATGCGGCTGCAGATGCCCTGCAAACAAATTTCAAGTGGTAAATCAAGCAAAAGCACGGTTTGGCAGGCAAGAATGCGTTTTTCGAGAGTTCGTCCGTAATGGCCGTCTATTATCCATTTATCATCTATTAGAATTTTGTTTAATTCTCTATCAAATTCTTCACGCGAGATTGTTGTTTTATCAGGCTTATGCCAGATTAAATCAAGATGAAAAAGCGGTATGTTTAATTTTTTGCTCAGTTTTCTGGCAAAGGTGCTTTTTCCTGCGCCGGGCGAACCTATTACTAAAATTTTATTAAATTTATTTTCTTGTAATGCTTTCATATTAACAAACCGCCATAATAATAGTACCTATAAGCATAAGCACAAGACCTATAAATGCTTTTTTAGAGAGTTTTTCTTTAAAGACAAAGTACGAGAAGATAACGGAAACCAAAATGCTCATTTTGTCAATGGGAACTACAACGCTTACAACGCCGTTTTGTATTGCGTAGTAATAACAAAGCCACGAAGCGCCCGTTGCAAAGCCCGATAAAATGATAAAAAGTAATTCCTTTTTGTCAATGTTTTTTATAATTTTTTGCTTGCCTTTTGCAAAGACAATTGCCCAAGCCATAATTAAAACAACAACTGTACGTATTGCAGTACCAAGGTTAGATTCTACGTCAGAGATTCCTAATTTTGCAAGTATCGAAGTTGCCGCGGCAAAAATTGCGGCCAAAACAGCATAAATCATCCAAGTTCGGCGCATTTTTGTGATTGGCTCGGACTTTTTCTTTTCTACCATAAAAAATATACCTATTCCAAGCAAAATGGTGGCGGAAAGTTTAAAAAACAGCCTATCGGTTTCGCCAAAGCAAACTATTGCAAGTAAAACTGTCAAAATAGTACTCGATTTATCAAGCGGGACAACCTTGTTTACGTCACCGATTGAAAGAGCTTTAAAATAACATATCCATGAAGCGCCCGTTGAAAACCCCGAAAGAAATAAAAAAATAAACGAAGTTAATGAAATGTTTGTTATACTCTTAAACGAGCCAACGATTAACACCATAATTAATGAAAAAAATAAAACTATTATCGTACGAATTGCGGTTGCAACGTCGGAGTCGGTCTTTTTTATTCCGCATTTTGCTAAAATGGAGGTTAATCCGGCAAAAATAGCAGAAAATATTGCCATAATAAGCCAAGTCATAAATTTATCATCCTTTGTTTTGATTCAAAATGTAAAGTGGTTTAATAAGTCAATCGGGTTTTATGCTTGTGGGACTTACACCGTATTCGGCTTTAAAAGCACGGAAAAAAGAAGTGTAATCTTTAAAGCCGCACGCTTCGGCAACGCTTAAAGATGGAATATTGTCTTTAAGCATTTCGTTTGCAAGGTCAAGACGCTTTAAAGTTATATAACGATAAACGCTTGTACCAACCGCTTTTTTAAACGAGTGTGAAAGATAATATTTATTTATAAAAAAGTGCTCGGCAAGTTCGTCAAGAGAGAGTTTTTCGCAAAAATGCTCATTTATATACGTTAAAATTTCACTTATAAATGTTGGGGTACTGTATTGGTTTATCTTTGAATTTTCGTTTAAAGCAATGCGGCCGACAGTGCTGATATATTGCAATAGTATTCCGTCGCAAATACTTTTTGCGGCAAAATCACTTGAATAGAACTCTTTTGATAATTCCTGTGCAAGCAGTAAAATTTTGTTTTTTTCGTTTGTAGAAGGACGAAGCAGGAGACTACCTTTTAAAAAAGAAAAAAGTTCAATAAAAATTCCTTCGGATAGTGAAAATAAGTAATTACGGTTAACCCAAAGGACAATACGTTCATATTTTGCATTTTCTGAAACGGGAATAGGTTTATGTAAGTGATAAGGTTCTATAATTAAAATGTCACCGGACTGAAGATGATAAACATTGCCGTTTATCCAGTAATCAACCTCGTCTCCAACAAAGAAATAGAATTCATAAAAATCGTGATAATGTGCATCAAGATTATTTGTGTTTGCGTCAACATGATCAAAAACCTCATAGGTTTCGCTGTGCATTGTTTGTCTGGCATCAAAGCGTTGAGTTTTCTTTTGCATTTAATCACCTCAACATAAATAGTAAAGCAAGATTTGCAATGTGTCAAACAATTTTTGCAATTAACATTGCAAAAAACATATGATATACTATTAAACAAAGATATATTTACTAAGAATAAAACAGATTGGGAATAAAAATTTAATTTCATAGTAAAACGTCAGAAAAGTTATACTTTGACTATCCCGAAAAGATACAGATAATTATAAGTAAGCTTTAAGGCAAAATAGTGATGTTGGCAAATATTATCGGGTGTCGTTACACAAAGTCAAATTGTAATAAAATTAACTTTTGTTTTATTGGTACAACGGACGAGCCTATTGAATTGCTTGCTTTTAATTTTCTAACAGAGGGAATCAGATGTTTAATAAAAAGGAGAGAGAAAAATGGAAAAGTATATACCTGTTGTAGTTATTAAAGAGTTATCAGAAACCGACAAAATTCTTACCGCGCTTAAGGGCGTCGGTATAAACTGTGCGGAAATTACGTTCCGTACTGCTTGTGCTCAGGAGGCTATTGCTTATGCGTGTGAAAAGTATCCCGAGATGAATATCGGTGCAGGAACGGTTATAAATGCTAAGCAGTGCGAGGAGGCACTTGCAGCAGGTGCAAAGTTTATTGTTTCGCCCGGACTTTCGGTTGCAGTAGCAAATATTTGTAATGAGCGTGGAATTCCTTACTATCCCGGATGCGTTACACCTACCGAAATTATGCAGGCTTTAGAGCTTGGATTAACTACCTTAAAATTCTTTCCTGCAAACGTTTACGGCGGACTTAAGGCATTAAAGGCACTTTCGGGACCCTTCCCGCAGGTTAAATTTATTCCTACGGGCGGTGTTGACAGAGGCAATATTGACGAATTCTTGGCTTTTGATAAAATTGCCGCTATCGGCGGAAGCTTTTTTGTAAAAGAAGCACTTGAGAAAATGGAGGAAAAATAATATGGCAAAGGTTGTTACATTTGGCGAGCTTATGTTAAGATTGGCTCCTAACGGTTATTACAGATTTTTTCAAAATGATCAGATGCAAGCTACGTTTGGCGGTGGCGAAGCTAACGTTGCAGTAAGTCTTGCAAACTACGGTCTTGACAGCGTTTACGTTACAAAGCTTCCTAAGCATGCTATCGGTCAGGCAGCAGTTGACTCGCTCAGATACTTTGGCGTTGATACTTCAAAAATAGTTCGAGGTGGCGAGCGCGTAGGTATATATTATCTTGAAAAAGGTGCTTCGCAGCGTGGTTCGGTTTGCATTTACGACCGTAAATACTCGGCTATTCAGCAAGCTACAAAGGAAGATTTTAATTGGGATGATATTTTTGAAGGTGCCGATTGGTTCCACTTTACAGGAATTACTCCCGCGCTTGGCGAGAACGTTGTTGAAATCTGCAAGGAGGCTTGCAAGGCGGCTAAGGAACGCGGCGTAAAGATTTCGTGCGACCTTAACTATCGCGGTAAGCTTTGGACACGCGATCAGGCAAGAGCCGCTATGACCGAGCTTTGTGCGTACGTTGACGTTTGCATTTCAAACGAAGAGGATGCAAAGGACGTTTTTGGTATCGAAGCAGAGGGCACCGATATTTATGGTGGAAAGCTTAATCATGAAGGCTATAAGAGCGTTGCAAAACAGCTTGCCGATAAGTTTGGATTTGAAAAGGTTGCAATTACCTTAAGAACGTCAATTTCGGCATCGGATAACGACTGGGCCGGTATGCTCTATGATGGTGAAGATTACTACTTTTCAAAGAGCTATCATCTTCACATCGTTGACCGTGTTGGCGGTGGTGATTCGTTTGGTGGCGGGCTTATCTATTCGTTGCTTTCGGGCAAAAGCTCAAAGGATGCTATCGAGTTTGCAGTTGCGGCTTCGGCACTTAAGCACTCGGTTGAGGGTGACTATAACCGTGTAAGCGTTTCGGAAGTTGAAAAGCTTGCAGGCGGCGATGGCTCGGGCAGAGTACAAAGATAATAAAAAACTCCCTGAAATTTGGATATAGTCAAATTTTCAGGGAGCTTTTTTTATCATTTTTGAATATATTTCTTCGGCAACGATAAAAATTTGTTTAGATTCTGCTTGCGAAATAGTGTTTAATTTTTGCTTTTTGGGCAGACCCCAAACGTTAAAAAATTTAGGACCTATCCAAAAATTTTGAGGTGTGGAGTTAAAAACACCAAACAAAATTGATAAACAAGCCTTGCGGGGATGAGGGAAGATAAATTTCATTGGGTACTTTATAAGTGCAAACAACCACTTTGGATAATGTGCGGTAATGTTTGTAAAAGAAATTCCGGGGTGTGTTACCGAAAGTGAAATGTCATCAGTTTCTTTAAAAAGCTCAAATAAAGCGGCGGTTAAAAAACGTTTTGAATTACCGTAAATTTTTTCGCACGAGGTACTATTACAAAAATCAATATCTTTAAAATTGGCTTTTGAATAGTTGTGTGCAATGCTTGAAACTGCAATAACGCATCCGTTTTGTTTGCTCAAAACGGGTAAAAGCTGTTTTGTAAGAAAATATGGCGAAGCAAAGTTTATCTGAAAGACGTTTTCAAGTCCAAGACTTGATTTTTTGCGCTTGATTTTATAAGCGCCTGCGTTTAAAATTAAAAAATCAATTTGCTTGCTTTGCAGATTTTCGCAGGCTTGCTTTACGCTAAAAATGTCTTCGGCATCAAAATTAATACATTTTATTTTTACGTTGGGAAATTCAGAAATTAGTTTTTTTCTGTTAAGGTTGCTTTTTTGCTCGTTGCGGTCAAGCAAAATGAGGTTTGCACCCAAATAAGCAAGATAATAGCATAAATGTGTGCCTAAACCACCTGTTGAGCCCGTTATAGCAATGGTCTTTCCGGATAAAGACGAGGTATTAAGTTGTAGCCATTTTTTTATTTTCATAATTATTCTCTTAAGTTTTTTATATTTTATATAAATATAAAAATTTAAGCAAGATATTTTATTGTTTTTTTTAAGTAAATATGATACAATTCCTTGTTGAGGTGTTTAAATATGTGGATTGTTTTTGCTGTGCTTTCGGTTTTAGTAATCTTAATACTG
>JAZSMS010000024.1:0-3849 GCA_045536015.1 Clostridia bacterium | reverse complement strand
AAATATAATACCACATTCAAGCTTATTTTGCAAGCGTTATGAAAAAGCATTTTAGATAAAGATAAAATAACCCTCATTAAAAATAAAAAAACAAGGTTTAAAGCTATTAAACTTCAAACCTTGTCATTTAGTAAAATTCTTAAATATTCTTTATTTATGTGATTTTTATTACTTTTTCATTGCAACTTCGCAAGCAACTGCAACTGCAACTGACATACCAACCATGGGGTTGTTGCCTGCACCGATAAGTCCCATCATTTCTACGTGAGCAGGAACGCTCGACGAACCTGCAAACTGAGCATCACCGTGCATATGGTTTATAGTATCAGTCATACCGTACGAAGCAGGACCTGCTGCAGCATTATCGGGGTGAAGCGTTCTACCTGTACCGCCGCCCGAAGCAACCGAGAAGTACTTAACTCCGTTTTCGATAGCCCACTTTTTATACGTTCCTGCAACGGGATGCTGGAAACGTGTGGGGTTGGTTGAGTTACCGGTAATTGAAACACCAACGTGTTCTTTTCTCATAATAGCAACACCTTCAGAAACGTCGTTAGCACCGTAGCACTTAACCTTTGCTCTGTCACCCTCGGAGAAAGCCTTTTCAAAAACGGTTTCAAGCTCGCCGGTATAGTAGTTGTACTTGGTTTCAACGTAGGTAAAGCCGTTGATACGCGAAATGATATAAGCAGCATCCTTACCTAAGCCATTAAGAATAACGCGAAGGGGGTTTTTACGAACCTTGTTTGCGTTAAGAGCAATTTTAATTGCACCTTCTGCAGCAGCAAAGCTCTCGTGACCTGCAAGGAAGCAGAAGCACTCGGTTTCTTCCGACAAAAGCATTGATGCAAGGTTGCCGTGACCAAGACCTACTTTACGTTGGTCAGCAACAGAACCGGGAATACAGAATGCCTGAAGCGCAACGCCGATTTCCTTTGCGGCATCAGCAGCGGTTTTGCAGCCCTTTTTAAGTGCAAGTGCTGCACCTAAGGTGTATGCCCAGCAAGCATTTTCAAATGCAATGGGCTGAGTTTCTCTAACGATAGTTTCAGCATCAACACCCTTTTCAAGTGCAAATGCCTTTGCTTCGTCAAGATCCTTAAAGCCATACTCTTTAAGGACAACGTTTATCTGATCAATTCTTCTTGAATAACTTTCAAAATTTGCCATTATACTTGTCCTCCTTATTGCTTTCTGGGATCGATAACGGTCTTTGCTTCAGCAAAGCGGCCGTAAGTACCGATATTTTTTTCGTAAGCTTCCTTGGGGTCAACACCCTTTTTGATAGCTTCCATCATTTTTCCAAGGTGAACGAACTTGTAGCCGATAACCTCATTATTTTCGTCAAGACCTTCTTCTAAAATATAGCCTTCTGCCATCTCAAGATATCTAACGCCTTTAGCAGCAGTTGAATACATTGTACCAACCTGCGAACGAAGACCCTTACCAAGATCCTCCATACCTGCGCCAATAGGAAGACCGCCCTCTGAAAATGCAGTCTGTGTTCTGCCGTAAACTATCTGAAGGAAAAGCTCACGCATTGCAACGTTGATAGCATCACAAACAAGGTCAGTATTAAGCGCCTCCAAAACAGTTTTGCCGGGAAGAACCTCAGCAGCCATAGCGGCAGAGTGCGTCATTCCTGAGCAACCGATAGTTTCTACAAGTGCCTCCTGAATGATACCTTCCTTAACGTTAAGTGTTAATTTGCATGTGCCCTGCTGTGGCGCACACCAGCCAATGCCGTGTGTAAGACCCGAAATATCCTTAACTTCCTTAGAAGCAACCCATGCGCCTTCTTCAGGAATAGGAGCAGGATCGTGCTTTGCACCTTTTGCAACACATATCATTTCTTCAACTTCGTGTGAATATTGCATAAAAGTGTCCTCCTTATTTAATATTTTTTATTACTGCTTAATTATAACCTTTTTTGATAAAAAGCGCAACCGAATATTTTCAATATATTGTAAATATTATTATAACAGTTTTTATTTACATTATTTGGTCTTTGTAGTATAATTAAAATATAAAATTAAGGAGAATTAAAATGGAAATTTCTTGGTGGCAATCTATTATTTTAGGTATTGTTCAAGGTCTTGCAGAGTTTTTACCTATTTCTTCAAGCGGGCATCTTCAGCTTTTTCAAAGCATTTTAGGTGTGGAAGAAGTTCCCCGTCTGTTTGATATTTTTCTTCATATCGGAACTTTGGCCGCAGTCTTCATAATCTTTAGACGCGAGCTTTGGGATATTATAAAAAATCCAAAACAAAAAATAGTATATATGATAATTATTGCAACCGTAATTACCGTAGTTTTAGCAGTTGCTATCGAAATTTTAGGTGATAAAATTATAGGCGAAAATATTATGGCATCACTTTTAGGCATTAACTTTATAATCACTTCTATCCTCTTATTTGCAATGGAGCGTATCCCTAAGCCTAAAAAAGCTAAAAATATTGAGCAAATGACTGCAAAGGATGCCGCAATAATCGGTGCAATGCAAGGTATTGGAACGCTTTCGGGTGTTTCGCGCTCGGGCTCAACTATTGCAACGGGTGTTTTTGTTGGACTTGACAGAAAATTCCTCGCACGCTTTTCATTTTTAATGAGCATCCCCGCCGTACTTGGTGCATTTGCCTTTGACGTTTTAAAATTTGTTTTAAATGGCGAAGAAGCAGGTGTAGTTTTAACACCCTTACCTATTATTTTAGGAACCTTAGTCGCCTTTGTTGTCGGCTATGCGGCAATACGCTGGATGTTAAAGCTTATCGCTTCAAAATCATTTATTCCGTTTTCAATTTACACTTTTGTTTTAGGTGTTTTTGTAACGCTTGACACGTTTATTTTTCATATAATCTTTTAAATTTTAGGAAGTTTTTTTGAACTTCCTTTTTTTGTTAATATTTTTTGAATTTAAGCAAAACCTATTGCAAAAAATTAAAATATATATTATAATTGTCTTAAATAAAAATGAGGGACTTTAGTCTTTTTTTAATGGAGGTTTAAAATGACAAAAAACATCAAGCTTTTACAGTGGATCGACGAATGTGCCGCCCTTACCAAACCCGATAATATTCTTTGGATTGACGGCAGTGATGAACAGCTTGAGCAGCTTCGTGCCGAAGCTATGGCTACGGGCGAGCTTATTAAGCTTAATGAAGAAAAATTACCCGGTTGCTATCTTCACCGTTCGGCAATTAACGACGTTGCCCGTGTTGAGCAGAGAACCTTTATCTGCACAACCAACAAAGACGACGCAGGTGAAACAAACAACTGGATGGCTCCTGCAGATGCTTATGCTCTTTTAGGCAAGCACTTTGACGGTGCTATGAAGGGCAGAACAATGTACGTTATCCCCTATTCGATGGGTCCCGTTGGTTCGGACTTTGCAAAAATCGGTGTTGAACTTACCGACTCGATTTACGTTGTAGTTTCGATGGCTATTATGACACGTATGGGCAAGGAAGTGCTTGATGCTCTTGGAGATGGCGACTTTGTTAAGGGTCTTCACTCAAAGGCACAGCTTTCGGACGAAGGCAGATACATCTGCCACTTCCCCGAAGATAACGCAATCTGGTCAATTAACTCCGGTTACGGCGGAAACGTTCTTTTAGGCAAAAAGTGCTTTGCTCTTCGTATTGCTTCCTACCTTGCTAAGAACGAAGGCTGGATGGCAGAGCATATGCTTATTTTAGGTATTGAAAATCCCCAGGGCGAAAAGAAATATATCTGCGCCGCTTTCCCCTCTGCTTGCGGAAAGACCAACCTTGCTATGCTTATTCCCCCCGAGTACCTTCGTAACAAGGGCTATAAAATCTGGACTGTTGGCGACGATATCGCTTGGATGCG
>JAZSMS010000146.1:0-11968 GCA_045536015.1 Clostridia bacterium | reverse complement strand
TCGGTGCAACGGGCACGGTTGGCGCAACCGGTCCAACGGGTCCAACAGGACCAATCGGTGCAACGGGCGCGGTTGGCGCAACCGGACCAACGGGTCCAACAGGCCCAATCGGTGCAACAGGCACAGTTGGCGCAACCGGTCCAACCGGACCGCAGGGCTTACAAGGAATTCAAGGTGTAGCCGGCGCAACCGGTCCAACCGGACCGCAAGGTTTACAGGGTATCCAAGGTGAAGTAGGACCAACGGGACCGCAAGGTTTACAGGGTATTCAAGGCGTAGCCGGTGCAACCGGTCCAACCGGACCGCAGGGCTTACAGGGTATTCAAGGTGAAGTAGGACCAACCGGACCGCAAGGTTTACAGGGTATTCAAGGTGAAGTAGGACCAACTGGCCCCACCGGTCCTCAGGGCGAACCTGCTACACTTACGTACGGTGGTCTTTATAATTCAGTAGATAATGATGTTACTGCAGAAGCAGGTGTTCCTGTAACCGTAACGCTTGGCTCAAGCTTTCCATCAAACGATATTACGGGCGGAGCAAACAGTATTACTATTGTAACCCCGGGAGATTATCTTGTTGAATACAAGCTTAATATTTCTGCAACAGATCAAACTACTCTTACTGCTAACGTATTTAACAACGCTACTGTAGTTCCCGGTTCGGCTTCAGTTATGCAGGTTAATGCCATTGAAGATGCTTCTTTAAACGGCAATGCTATTGTTACACTTGCTGCTGGTGACGTTTTGACACTTGCTGTTACTTCTTCGCAGGGAACAACGATTACAATAGGTGATGGAAGCTCGTTAACTGTTGTTCAACTTTAAAAAACTCGATCTCCGCAAAAAGCGGAGGTCGTTTTACATAGTGGGGTATTTATGAAGGTTTGTGTATATGCTATTGCAAAAAATGAAGAAAAATTTGCTTTGCGGTGGATAAAAAGTATGAGCGAAGCAGATGAAATAATAGTTTTAGATACGGGATCAACTGATAAAACTGTTGAAATTTTGCGTGAAAATGGGGCAAAGGTTTTTAAAGAAGAGATTACTCCTTGGCGGTTTGACGTTGCACGAAATCGTTCGCTTGAGCTTGTTTCTAAAGATGCGGATATTTGTGTTTGTACTGATATTGACGAAGTTTTTTCTGAAAACTGGCGGCAAAAGGTAGAAAACGCATGGAAAAAAGACGTAACGCGGTTAAGCTATCGTTACGTTTGGAATTTTACTAAAGACGGGGAAGAAGGTATGGTATTTTGGAGCAATAAAATACATTCGCGCCATGGGTATAAATGGGTTTCGCCCGTTCACGAAACACTTTCGTTTGTAGGAGAAAATGAGGTTTTTAATGATGCGGACGGAGTTTGCCTTAAACATTATGCCGATGATGAAAAATCACGAGCACAATATCTTCCACTGTTAGAGCTTGCAGTTAAAGAAGACCCCGAAAACGACAGAAATATGCACTATCTTGGCAGAGAATATATGTTTAATAAAAAGTACGATCTCGCAATAAGCACGTTAAAAAAGCATCTTAAGCTTAAAAGTTCTGCATGGAGAGACGAACGCGCGGCTTCTATGCGCTTTATTGCACGTTGTCTGGTTGCAAAGGGCGAATTTTCGGAGGCGTATAAATATTTTTTACTTGCAATTTGCGAAGCGCCGCATCTGCGTGAAACGTGGCTTGATATGGCTTATTTTGAATATGATCGCCAAAATTGGCTTGGGTGTGCATATTTTATTGAATACGCACTTACTATTCAGGCACGGCCAAAGACGTATATAACTGAGGCACGCTCTTGGGATGCTACACCATATGATATTTTATCGATCGCGTATTATCATATAGGCGACGTTCAAAAGGCAATTAGCAACGTTAAAAAAGCAATAAAGCTTTCTGATGACAAAAGATTGCGGGATAATTTAAAAATATATGAAGGAATATAAAACAACCTAATTTTAGGTTGTTTTTTTAAAAAAACTTGCACTAATTACTCGAATGGTGGTATAATTAAAAAAATACATATTTTAGAGGAAACTTATGAAAATAACCGATATTTTAAAAGAAAAAAAGCCTTTGCTTTCGTTTGAGGTTTTTCCGCCAAAGACGGAAAGCAGCTTTCAAAGCGTTAAAGAAGCAACGGAAGAAATAGCAAAACTTAAGCCTTCCTTTGTTTCGGTTACATACGGTGCGGGCGGAGGAACAAGTAAATATACGCTTGATATTGCCCAAAATATCAAGCAGATTCATTCTGTGCCTACGCTTGCACATTTAACGTGTGTTTCTTCTGATAAAAACACCGTTAGCGAAAGAATAGAAATGATGAAGGCGGCGGGTATAGAAAACGTTATGGCGTTAAGGGGCGATATTCCAAAAGAACTCGAAAATGCAGACAGAAGTGCTTGGGACTATAAAAACGCCATTGACCTTGTGCGCGAATTAAAAAAGCATTCCTGCTTTTGCGTCGGTGCGGCGTGTTATCCCGAAATCCATCCCGAAAGTGAAAATCAATCAACGGATATTAAGTTTTTAAAAGAAAAAGTTGATGCGGGTGCTCAGTTTTTAACAACGCAGATGTTTTTTGACAACAATCTTTTTTATAATTTTTTGTATAAAATACGCGAAGCGGGAATAACCGTACCTGTTATTCCCGGTATTATGCCAATTACAAATGCTAATCAGTTAGAACGCGCTATAAAGCTTTCGGGCTCGTTTATACCGCAACGCTTTAAAAGTATTGTTGACGCCTTTGGCAACGAACCAAATGCAATGAAGCAGGCGGGAATTGCATATGCAACAGACCAAATTATTGATTTGTACGCAAACGGCATTAAAAACGTGCACGTTTATTCGATGAATAAGCCCGAGGTTGCGGCAAAAATTAAAGAAAATTTATCGGACATTTTAGCATGATGAGAGAAATTTTAAAAAGCGAAGTTTTGCGTTATGCGGGGTGCAAGCAAAGCGATAGTGCGACAGAAAAGCTGTTTTCAGAGTGTGTTATGCTTTCGGAAGATAAAATTAAACCGCAATTTTGCTATAAAAAATTAGATTTTTCTATTAAGCAAAAAGCGTGCGATTTTGGCACTTTTTCCGTTTGCTCTAACGACCTTGCGCAGTTTCTGTGCGGCGCAGAGCACGTATTTATCTTTGCGGCAACGCTTGGCTTTGACTTTGATAGGTTGATAGCAAAATATTCTAAAATTTCGCCTGCCAAAGCGTGTATGCTTCAGGCAATAGGTGTAGAAAGAATAGAGGCCTATGCAGATGAGATTTGCCAAAAATTTGAGTGCGAATTTGGTAATAGCGCAAAGCGTTTTAGCGCGGGCTACGGCGATTTGTCAATAGAAACGCAAAAGGATATTTTTCAAATTCTCGACTGCACAAAAAAGCTTGGAATTACGCTTAGTCAAAGCCTTTTAATGTCGCCGACAAAATCTGTTACAGCATTTGTCGGTCTTTTTAAAAACGAAAAACAAAGCGCACATAAATGTAATAAGTGTAATAAAATTGATTGTGCGTTCAGGAGATAAAATGGACTTTTTAAATTTTTTGGATAAAAACTTAGTTTGCCTTGATGGTGGAATGGGCACGCTTTTGCAATCGAATGGTTTACGCCCAGGCGAAAAGCCCGAAACGTGGAATATTTTGCACCCCGAGGTAATAACAAAAATTCATACCGATTATTTTAATGCGGGCAGTAATGTGGTTTGCACTAATACTTTTGGTGCAAATTTGCTTAATTTTGCCCCAAATGAGCTTAAAAGCATAATTTCTGCCGCGATAGAAAATGCAAAAAAAGCACGCGAGCAAAGCAATTCTTTAAAAGAAAAGTTTGTCGCACTTGATATAGGACCAACGGGAAGATTATTAAAACCGCTTGGCGACCTTGATTTTGAAGAAGCGGTAGAAATTTTTGCCAATACCGTTAAATTGGGTGTTAAATACGGGGTAGACCTTATTTTAATAGAAACGATGAACGATTCT
Organism: Clostridia bacterium; assembly: GCA_045536015.1. Classification (GTDB taxonomy): domain Bacteria; phylum Bacillota; class Clostridia; order Christensenellales; family QALW01; genus JAZSMS01. The sequence goes on along the minus strand of JAZSMS010000146.1, from coordinate 7,987 downwards.
TTTGAAACAAAGGCGGCGGTTATTGCGGCTAAAGAAAACTGCGATTTGCCCATTTTCGTTTCAAATGCGTATTCGGCAGACGGAAAGCTTGTAACGGGCGCAACGCCTGAGGCTATGGTTGCGCTTTTAGAGGGCTTAAACGTTACTGCAATAGGTGCAAACTGTTCGGTTGGCCCAAAACAATTAAAGGCGGTTGCACAAAAACTGTTGGATAACGCATCGATTCCTGTCTTCTTTAAGCCTAACGCAGGTATGCCTAAAAATGAGGGCAAAAAGACTGTATTTGACGTAACCGTTGAGGAATTTGCTTTAGAGGTTGCCGACGTTGTTAAAAGCGGCGTGCGCGCGTTTGGCGGGTGCTGCGGTACTACTCCCGAATATATTGCGGCAGTAAATAAAGCGGTTAAAAACGAAAAACCATTACCTATAATCAAAAAAGAAAATACCGTAATTTCTTCGTATTCAAAGGCGTTAAGTTTTTCTCAGGTTCCACTTTTAATCGGTGAAAGAATTAACCCAACGGGCAAAAAACGCTTAAAGCAGGCACTTATTGAAAATGACGTTGATTATATTCTGGCGCAGGGAGTTGAGCAACAAGAAAAAGGAGTAGATATTTTAGATGTTAACGTAGGCTTGCCCGAAATTGATGAGATTCAAATACTTAAAAAAGTGGTTGCTGAGCTTCAGGCGGTTTGCGATTTGCCTTTGCAAATTGATACTGCAAATGCCTGCGCGATGGAAAGTGCGCTTAGGATATATAATGGCAAGCCGCTTATCAATTCGGTTAACGGCAAACAAGAAAGTATGGATGCGATTTTTCCGCTTGTTAGAAAGTACGGCGGTGTTTTAATTGCTCTTACGCTTGATGAAAACGGAATTCCGCAAACAGCTGAGGGTAGAGTTGAGATTGCAAAAAAGATTATTTTCGAAGCGCAAAAATGGGGAATAGATAAAAAAGATATTGTCTTTGATACCCTTGCAATGACCATTAGTGCTGATCCGCTTGCGGCAAAAGCAACGCTTGATGCACTTAAAATTATAAAAAACGAGCTTGGCTGCCACGTTTCGCTTGGCGTTTCAAATGTTTCGTTTGGGCTTCCTAACCGCGATGCAATTAATAGTGCGTTTTTTGCTATTGCGCTTGAAAAAGGGCTTTCTTGTGCTATTATGAACCCCAATTCTACGCAAATGCTAAATACTTTTTATGCGTTTAAAGCGCTAAAAGGGCTTGATGAAAATTTTGAAGAATATATAGCAAAGTCAGCATTGCTTACCGCACAGGAAAACGTGAAAACTGTAAGTGCAAGCGAAAATGCGCTTTCTGAAGATTTGGAATACGCAATAAAAAAAGGCTTTAAAGAACGCGCGGCTGAGATAACGCGCACGCTTTTAAAGAACGAAAATGCACTTGATATTGTAAACAATAAAATAATTCCTGCACTAAATCAGGTTGGCATTGGCTTTGAAGAAAAAACAGTGTTCCTGCCCCAGCTTTTAATTTCTGCCGAAACTGCAAAATGTGCGTTTGAAGAAATTAAAGCGTTTATGTTAAGTGAAAAAACAACCGTTAAAAAATGCCCGTTTGTGCTTGCTACGGTAAAGGGCGATATTCACGATATAGGCAAAAATATTGTTAAACTTTTGCTTGAAAACTATGGCTTTGACGTTGTTGATTTGGGTAAAGACGTTGCACCTGAAGAAATTTTAGCGGCAGTAAAAGAAAAAAATGCGTATTTAGTAGGCTTAAGTGCGCTTATGACAACTACCGTTCCTGCAATGGAAGAAACAATAAAGCTTTTAAACAGGGAAGCACCAAACTGCAAAATAGTAGTTGGTGGTGCAGTTTTAACTAAAGAATATGCCGAAAGAATTAAGGCTGACAGATATGCAAAGGACGCTATGGAAGCCGTGCGCTTTGCAGAAGAAGTATTTGCCGAAAAAAATAAAAACGACAAGTCTTAACAGCTTGTCGTTTTTATTTTGGTGCGCCTGGCAGGAGTTGAACCTGTGACACCCAGAGTCGGAGTCTGGTGCTCTATCCACTGAGCTACAAGCGCGCACAGTTATTTTATACAATTTTATAAAAAATCGCAAGTAAAATTATTATTGTGTTGCAAAAAAAGGAAAAAAAGGTTAAAATATATATAAATAAACTAATGGAGAATTTTAAATGGGAATTTTGATTTCTTTTGAGGGAACTGACGGCTGCGGAAAAAGTACGCAAATACGTTTTTTGGCAGATTATTTAACCGAAAAAGGCTATCAAGTTGTAGTTTCGCGTGAACCGGGCGGTAGCCGAATAGGCGAGAATATCCGTAATATTTTGTTAAGTGACGAAAATTCGGAGATGGATTCGCTTTGCGAACTGTTTTTGTACGAAGCGGCACGCGCGCAGCATATGGCAGAAATAGTTGAACCTGCACTAAAAGAAAATAAAATCGTTATTCTTGATAGATTTGTTGATTCTTCCTATGCCTATCAGGGTGCAGGCAGACAGCTTGGCGAGGATAATGTTGACACAATAAATAGAATTGCCGTTAAAAACAGAATGCCCGATATTACGTTTTTGCTTGAAATTTCGCCAAAGGAAGCGTTTAAGCGTAAGGGTGGTAGGGATGAACACGATAGAATCGAGCTTTCGGGAGATGACTTTTTTGCCCGCGTTCGCAAAGGCTTTGCTTCTGCGGCGGAAAAATATCCTGAGCGTATAGTTAAAATTGACGCATCGGGCACAAGAGGCGTAACACACAATAAGATTAAAACGCATATTGATAAATTGCTGGAGGATAAGTAAAATGGCAGACATTAAAATTATTGACGAAACTAAAGAAGAAGCCGTTGAATTATCTGAAGAAGAATTAAAAGAAATTTCAAGGCAGGAAAATCTTAAAAAACTAACAAAAAAAAGAAAACCTGTGCCTAATATCGTATCGGTTCTTATAAAAATAATTATGATTATTTCGCTGATAACTATGATTTTATCAATGGCGACATCAAGCGGTGTTCTTTTGGCAGGAAGTATGATCGTTTTGATTGTTTCTTCTGCTTCAAGCTATTTGTTCTATAAAGACAAATAAATGCATATAATATTCTGGAGATATTAAAATGATTTGCTTAGACGATTATAAAAATAAAAACGTTCATTTTATTGCAATAGGTGGACACAGTATGTGTGGTCTTGCCGAAATTTTGCATAATTGGGGCTTTGAAAATATAAGCGGCTCTGACCGTGCTGATTCTGAGGCAATCAGACGCCTTGAAAATATGGGAATTCGCATTTCGGTAGGTCATAGCGCCGAAAACGTAAAAAATGCCTCTTTAGTGGTTTATTCAGCGGCTATTCCCGAAGATAATATTGAGCGCAAAACTGCACGCGAAAACGGTGTTCCGTGTATTGACAGGGGCGAAATGCTTGGCTTAATAAGTGATAAATGCCAAAAATGCATTGGCGTTTCGGGTACGCACGGAAAAACCACTACGACATCAATGGTTTCTGAAATTTTCTATCACGCAAAGACCGAGCCCACTATCCATATAGGTGGCGTTTTACCTACTATCGGAAGTAACGTTTATACGGGAGGCGACGAGTATTTTATTACCGAAGCGTGCGAATACGTTGATTCGTTTTTAACGCTTTCGCCGTATATTGCAATAGTTTTAAATATTGATTCGGATCATCTTGATTATTTTAAAACGGTTGAGAATATTTATAAATCGTTTTTAAAGTTTTGCGAAAAGGTTCCTGACGACGGTTGTGTAGTAGGATGTTATGAAGATGAACGTACAAGAAGGCTTTTAGCAGAAACGACAAAAAACACCGTCAGCTATGGTTTAAGCAAAGAGGCCGACTTCCACGCCGAGAATATTACGTATAATAAACTGGGTTATCCAAGCTATGATATGTATTCTAAAAAAGGCTTTTTCTGCCACGTAGAGCTTTCGGTTATAGGTGAAGTAAATGTGCTTAATTCAATGGCGGCTATAATTTCGGCTTATTATTGCGGTTTATCTCTTGAACAGATTTTATCGGGAATAAAAGCATATACGGGTGCAGGTCGCCGGTTTGAGTATAGAGGCGAATTTAACGGGGCAAAGATATATAATGATTACGGTCATCACCCTGAAGAGGTTGCCGCTACGATTAAAGCAACAAAGCCGATAGAAAAAAACAGATTGTGGCTTATTTATCAGCCTGCGCTGTTTTCGCGCACAAAAGCGCAGTTTGACAGACTTGTAGAGTGCTTTAAAGAAGCGGATAAAACGGTTATAATTGACGTTTACGGTGACAGAGAGCCGTTTGATCCAACAATAAATTCTAAAATGATTGTTGACAAAATTAACGAAAAATATGATAATGGAACTATGTATATTCCTACAATGGAAGAATGTGGTGCATATTTAAAAAACGTTTTAGAACCAAATGATATCGTGCTTATTATGGGTAGCGGAACCTGCGATATCTTAGATAAATTTATTTTAAATTAAGGAGAAAATATGAATATTTGTGTTTATGGTGCGGCAAGTGCAAAAATTGCTGACGTATATATTAAAGCTGGAGAAGAATTTGGAAAAATGCTTGCAAAGCGCGGACACCAACTTGTTTACGGAAGCGGCGCGACGGGTATGATGGGCGCTGTTTCGCGCGGTGTTCATAGAGAAGGCGGAGTTGTTACGGGTATAGTTCCCGAGTTTTTTAACGGCGAAGAACGAATTAATTTTGACTGTGACAGGCTTTTCAGACCAAGAACAATGCGAGAGCGCAAGCAGATGCTTGAGTGTGAATCGGATGCGTTTGTTGTCACTCCCGGAGGTATGGGAACTTACGATGAGTTTTTTGAAATGATAACCTTAAAACAACTTGGCAGACATAACAAACCCATAGTTTTTTATAACATAAACGGTTATTTTGATTCAATGCTTAAAGCACTCGACGATTCGATTGCACAGGGCTTTATAAATGAAGAATGCCGTGAGATGTATCCGGTATTTACAACGCCCGAAGAGGTTTTTGAGTATATAGAAAATTATCAAAAAATGGACTTGTCAAAAATGAAAAAATAAAAAAGAGGCTTTAAAAAGCCTCTTTTTGTTTTTTTAATTATAATTCTTCATCACTAAGAGGGAAGATGCCGTTTTGCTTTAAAACAGTAACAGTCTTTTCAAGGTCACCCGTTTTTGTGATGACTATTGCTCTTTCCTTTGCATCGGCAGGGAATGCGTACATATAATCAATAGTAATTTGCGCATTCGTTAAAACTGATAAAACGGCAGATAAGCCACCGGGCTCGTTAGAAATAGGAATTGCAAGTACGTCGGTAATTTTAACCGTTGCGCCGTGCTTCTTTAATAAATCACGTGCTTTTTCGGGGTTATCTACGATAAGTCGCATAATGCCGTAATCAGACGTATCGGCAATGCATAATGCGTTTATATTGATTTTTTCGTTTGATAAAACACCAAGCGTCTCTGCGGCAGAACCAAAGCTGTTTTCAACAAAGACAGAAATTTGTTTTACGTACATAATAAAATCCTCCTTATTTAAGCTTTCTGTTATCTATAACGCGCTTTGCTTTGCCTTCGCTGCGCGCGATAGTTTTGGGGCTTGCAAGATGCACCTTTGCACCAATGCCAAGTGTAGAACGAAGCATTTCGGTAATTTTGCGCTCGATTTTTTCGATAGACTTAACGTCGTCAGAGAACATATGCTCGCTCATTTCAACGTAAACGTCAAGAGTATCGGTATTGTTTTCGCGGTCAACAACAATCTGATAGTTAGGTGTAACATCACCACTAACCTTTAATAATACCTCTTCAATTTGCGAGGGGAACACGTTAACACCACGGATAATAAGCATATCGTCACTTCTGCCGTTAGGCTTATTCATTCTTACATGCGTTCTGCCGCAAGCGCATTTTTCGTAATTAAGCGAACAAATATCGCGAGTGCGATAACGTATAAGAGGAAATCCTTGTTTTGTAAGAGTTGTAAAAACAAGCTCACCCTCGGCGCCTTCGGGAAGAACTTCGCCTGTTTCGGGATCGATAATTTCGGGAATAAATCTATCCTCCCAAACATGCATACCTGCCTGTTCTGGACATTCGCACGAAACACCGGGACCTAAAATTTCGGATAAGCCATAGATATCGTAAGCCTTAATATTAAGTTTTTCTTCTATTAAACGGCGCATTTCCTCTGTCCAAGGCTCTGCACCAAAAATACCGTATTTTAATTTTAGTTGATCTTTAACACCCATTTCTTCAATGGTTTCGGCAAGATAAAGTGCGTAGGAAGGCGTACAGAATAATACGGTTGCTCCAAAATCTATCATTGTTTGTATTTGCCTGGGAGTATTGCCGGTTGATGCCGGAATAACGGTTAAGCCTGCTAGTGTAGAACCGTCGTGAGCACCTAAACCCCCGGTAAATAGGCCGTAACCATAACAAACCTGCGCAATATCACTCTTAGTAGCGCCTATTGCAAAAAGCATACGGGCAACGCAGTCAGCCCACATATCAAGGTCTTCTTTTGTATATCCAACGACAATTTGCTTTCCTGTTGTTCCTGAAGAAGCGTGTACGCGGACAATATTTTCCATCGGCTCGGCAAAAAGTCCGTAAGGGTAGTTATCACGCAAATCGTTTTTATAAGAAAACGGAAGTTTTTTAAGGTCGTCAACTGAGTTAATATCGTCGGGGGTTAAACCTTTTTCATCCATTCTCTGCCTAAAAAGCGCAACACGCTCGTACATACGCGCAACTTGTTCCTTTAACAGTTTGCCCTGCAAAGCGCGAATTTCCTCACGAGGCATAGTTTCGATTTCTTTATTTAAGTAAGGCATTAAGAATCACTCCTTTTTTGTTAAAATTTTAGTAATAAGCTTAACAACTTGGCCAACGCAAATTGCAGATAAAACAGTACCTTCTCGCACTACAACGCTTGCGCCCGTAAACGAATTAAATCCGCCCAAGAAAATAATTTGCAAAATAAGTGCAATTAAAATAAGAGTAACGTCAACGGCAGTTTTGCAGTTGCCAAAAGATTTACCCAATTTTTGTGCAATCGCAGCAGCTAAACCTTCGGCAGGCATAGCAATAAATTTTGGTTTTAAATAAATATAAACACCAATTCCTATTAAAAGAATACTTATAACAAGGTAAACAAGCTTCATTATATAAGTTTCGGGACGGGGAAAATCAGCTAAAAGATGCAGAGAAACGTTGGGGTTAATTCCAACAAGGTCAACCATCCAACCAAATACTATTGCAACGGGTACGCCTAAAATGTTTTTTAATTTAAAATCGCGTCGAAGAACTACAATCTGTGCAAGCACAAGCAAGCAATAAACTATGATAACCATAGTGCCAAGCGAGATTTTTTCACCCGAAATAACCTCAAGTGCGCGGGGAATAGAACTTACGGGCGAAATGCCAAGCGAACACATTTTAGAAACGTTTATGCCAAGTGCAATTATTAAAAGGCCTAATAAATATAAGCCCATGCGTCCTAAAAAAATCCAAAACTTTTTCATAATTAACCTCTTATAAATTATAACCTAAGTCAAAAGCCTTAAGGTTTGCTTCAAGGAATTTTTCGGGAACGGTTTCTTTAATACTCTGAATCCATTTTTCGTATTCTATATTGCTGTTTTTAGCTAACACGCCAATTAAAACAACGTTAACAGATTTAATGTTTCCTGCCTGTTTTGCAAGTGAAAGTGCGTCAACTGCAGTTAATGATGCACTTTTAGAAATTTTTTCGTCAAGTGCTTCGGGATATTTAACCGCACCTGTTATAACGGGCATAGGGTTAATAGAGTGCTTGTTTGCAATCATAACTCCGCCTTTTTTTAAGTAGGGAAGCGCACGTGCAGCTTCAAGCATTTCAAAGGCAAGAATAATATCGGCACAGCCTTTGTCAATGCAGGGAGAAAAAACCTTATCGCCGTATTTAACGTACGTTACAACGCTTCCGCCACGCTGGCTCATA
>JAZSMS010000029.1:0-7505 GCA_045536015.1 Clostridia bacterium | reverse complement strand
TTTGTCTAAAGAATGCTACTATATTGACAAAATTTAGTATTTATAATAAACTGATTTTATAACTTAAAAGAAAGGAGCACAAAAATGAAAAAAAGCATCAAAATACTTCTTATTTCACTTTGCGCTTTTCTTTTAGTGCTTATAATTTTGTTTATTGGTTTTTGGAGTTCGTTTGGGCAAAAAATTACTGCCGCACTTACGGTTAAAAAGGTTTGCAACGGTCTTTATTCACTTGAATTTGTCGGCGATTACGGGCTTGACGAATTTTTAGCTTCAGGCGGTGCCGCATCAGACGATGCACTTGCCGAGTTTTTAACCGAATATCTCTCGGGCGGCTTCTATTCCGCACAAAATAGTACCGATACAAACGCATTTGCCTGCAGCAGTATCGTTTCAAAAAACGGGCAGGTTTTGTTTGGCAGAAACTTTGATTGGACCGAATGTAATGCGATGATAGTTCACACCAAGCCAAACAATGGGTACGAGTCAATTTCTACTGCAAGCCTTAATTTTTTAGGCTTTGGCGAAGATTGGCTACCCGACAAAAGCATTCCCGATAAGCTTATGTCACTTGCGGCAATATTTGTTCCGCTTGACGGAATGAACGAAAAAGGTCTTTACGTTGCCGATTTAATGGCGGGTGACGACGAAATAACAAGCCAAGCTACCGATAAAACAGACGTTACAACAACTTCTGCAATTCGCCTTTTGCTTGATAAGGCTACAACGGTTGATGAGGCTATAGAGCTTTTAAAAAGCGTTGATATGAATTCTTCTATCTCTAGCGCGCACCATCTTGCCATTGCCGATCAAAGCGGCAAAAGTGTAGTTGTAGAATACGTTAATAACCAAATGCTTGTCTTTGAAACAAGCGTTGTTACAAACCACTACCTTGCCGAGTCCAAAAAAGCAGGTATAGGCACACAAGGTTCGATTGACCGCTTTAATATGCTAAGCGAAAGAGTAAAAAGCACTAAAAGTGAAAGCGACGTTTTAGACGCCCTAAAAGCTGCGGCGCAAAACGGCAACGATAAAACAATGTGGTCAATAGTTTATTACCCCGCCTTAAAGGGTGCAGATTTTTATTTTAAACAAGATTATAATAACCCATATTCACTTTTGCTTGGCAGTGATAATAATTGGTTTAATAATTAAAAAATCCCCGATTTTTCGGGGATTTATATTTGTTCAAATTTTTTCTAAATGTTGTTTTATTGCTTCCAGCGTTTGCTCGCTTATAATATGCTCCATTCGGCAGGCATCCTCCGCTGCTGTTTTTTCATCAACACCTATTGCAACAAGCATTTTAGTCAAAATAGTGTGACGCTCAAAAATACTTTCGGCAGTTTGCTTACCTTCATCAGTTAAAGTTATATAACCGTCCGCGTCAACTAAAATAAAGCCGCGCTTTTTAAGCAAGCCCACTGCCCTGCTTACGCTTGGCTTAGAATAATTCATGCGTTCGGCAACGTCAATGGAACGCACCTTTTGCTTTTGGTTAACCAGCACGTAAATTGACTCTAAATACATCTCGCCCGATTCCTTCAAGCAAACAACCTCCTTTAAATATCTTTCTTATATATAATACCACACTTTTTTACAAATTGCAAGTTTTTGAAAATTATTGTAATTTTTTTAAAAAACCGTTGACAAGATTTGCGAAAGGTGCTAAACTTATTGTGTAGTTAGCAATGGCTAACTGATATTTGAAATTGAAATCAGGTTTTTATATGAACTTAACTGAGGCAATTGAAGGAAAAGAATATATAATAAAACAAGTTATTACCGACGATGAAGAGCTTGACTCATTTTTATTTTCGCTCGGTTGCTATAGTGGCGAACCTATCACGGTGGTTTCGCACCTTAAAAACAGCTGTATAGTTTCTATAAAGGATAGCAGATATAATATCGACAATCAGCTTGCCGCGGCTATTTTTATTTAGTCCGCAAAGTAAAGCTGTTTAATTTTGCTTTATTAGTTAGCAATGGCTAACTTGTTTTTATAATTTTTTTAAGGAGTACAAAAAAATGAGAATTGCTTTAACGGGCAACCCAAATTCAGGCAAAACTACTATGTATAACGCCTTAACCGGAAGGAACGAAAAGGTTGGCAACTGGGCAGGTGTTACAGTTGACAAAAAAGAACACGCAATAAAAAAGAGCTATTACTCTTATGATGAACAGCTTATTGCGGTTGACCTGCCGGGTGCGTACTCAATGTCGCCCTTTACAAGCGAAGAAAGTGTTACAAGCCAATACGTTTTAAACGAAAAGCCCGACGTTATCATTAACATTGTTGATGCTACAAATTTAAGCCGCAGTCTTTTCTTTACAACACAGCTTTTAGAGCTTGGTATTCCCGTTGTTGTTGCGCTTAACAAAAGTGATATTAACGAAAAGAAAGAAACCGTTATTGATGTTAAGGCATTATCGCAAAAGCTTTTATGCCCCGTTATCGAAACCGTTTCTACTGAAGCCGAAGGCTTAAAGGCAGTTGTTGCTACAGCGTGTGAGCACGCAAAGCAAGCTCAGCCCGCACCTTATGTTCAGGGAAATATCGACTTAACTGATAAAAACGCCGTTGAACAAGAGGACCGTAAGCGTTTTGAATTTGTAAACGCTATTGTCAAAGAGGTTGAAACAAGAAAGGTTTTAACCAAGGATAAAAATTTTGGTGATAAGATCGACGCCGTTTTGACAAATAAATGGCTTGGCATTCCGATTTTTGCAGTTGTTATGTTTCTTGTATTCCAGATCTCACAGGTATGGGTAGGTACTCCTATTGCAGATCTCTTAGTTGGTTGGCTTGAGACATTCCAAGGTTGGATAGGCGACCTTTTAACAGCAGCAGGTGCTTCAGAGCTTGTTCTTGCACTTCTTGTTGACGGCGTCATTGGCGGTGTTATAGCCGTCGTAGGCTTCCTTCCGCTTGTTATGGTAATGTACTTTTTAATTGCTCTTTTAGAAGATTGCGGTTATATGTCGCGTGTTGCAGTTGTACTTGACCCTATATTTAAAAAGGTTGGACTTTCGGGTAAATCGGTTATTCCCTTTGTTATAACGATAGGCTGTGCAGTTCCCGGAATTATGGCAAGCCGTACAATAAAAAACGAGCGCGAGCGCAGAGCAACTGCTATGCTTGCTCCCTTTATGCCTTGCGGTGCAAAGATTCCCGTTATCGCACTTTTTGCTGGTGCTTTCTTTGCAGACGCAGGCTGGGTAAGCACTTTAATGTATTTATCCGGTATCCTTTTGATATTCATCGGTGCACTTTTAATCAACGCAATTACAGGATTTAAAGCAAAAAAATCCTTCTTTATTATCGAGCTTCCCGAATATAAAACACCTTCTTTCTGGGGTGCATTTAAGTCAATGTGCTCGCGTGGTTGGGCTTACATAGTTAAAGCGGCTACAATTATTCTTCTTTGCAATACGGTTGTTCAGATAATGCAAACGTTTACCTGGAGCTTTACCGTCGCAGAAAGTGCAGATTCTTCTATTCTTGCTTCTATTGCATCTCCCTTTGCATATCTTTTAGTACCAATAGTCGGAGTTTTATCCTGGCAGTTGGCTGCAGCTGCAGTTACAGGCTTTATAGCAAAAGAAAACGTTGTTGGAACGTTGGCAGTTTGCTTTGTCGGCCTTGAAAACCTTATCGACACCGAGGAGCTTGCTTTAATGGAAGGCACAGGGGCAGAGGTTGCAGGCATAATGGCAATAAGTAAGGTTGCCGCACTTGCATACTTGATGTTTAACTTATATACTCCCCCATGCTTTGCTGCTATAGGTGCAATGAATGCCGAAATGAAAAGCGCAAAATGGCTTTGGGGCGGAATAGGCTTTCAGCTTGCAATAGGCTACACTGTTTCTTATCTTGTTTATACCATCGGTACACTTATCATTGAGCCTGCTTCTCTTGCAGTTGTTCCTGCTATTTTAGGTGGAATAGCAATACTTATTATGGCTTTTATAGTAGCCACGCTTATTTTAAAACAAAAAAGGAATATAAAAAATGGCTGATTTAATAGTTGTTTTAATATTATTATCACTTTGTGCTCTTGCAGTATTTTATATTTATAAGCAAAAGAAAAAAGGTGCCAAATGTATAGGTTGCCCTTATGCAAACGAGTGCAAAAATAAAAGCTGTTCTTGCGAAAACAATAAAACAATCAAATAAAAATAAAGGGTGCGATAGAATTATTCCGTTCGCACCCTTTATTTTGTTAAAAACTCTTGCTTGGGAGACACTTTGTAAAGAAGTTTCTCCCAATTTTTTACATAAGAATTGACACTCTAATTTGAAAGTGTCATAGTGGGTTACATACTTTGAAATTACACCCATCTCAAACCTATTAGTGATATTGTGAGACAGGTCTCACGGTTTTATTTTGCCTTACGGCAAAGTGATATTAAAACCTTTGATTTTAGTTATATTATATTCGCCCTTATAACTCGCAAAGCGAATATAACTGAGGCGCACTTCCTTACGGAGTGCGCCTCTTGCGAGAGTCTTTTTTATATAAGTTTTAAAATCTGCTCAACCGTTTTTTTAACTTCTTCGTTGTTATCAACTATAAAATCAGAAAACTCACTATAAAACGGCTTGCGAATTTCATACATTTTTGCTAAATCAGCATTTTTTGAAAGCGGTCTACCCTCGCGCGAGAGCATTTTTATATCGCGCTTTAGCCAAATTATAATTCCGTTTTGCGTAAGAAAATTATAATTTTCTTTTTTTAGAACAGCACCGCCACCGGTTGAAATTATAACACCGCTTTTTTTGCCAAGTTCGCATAAAACGCGGCTTTCTATTTTTCTAAATTCTTCCTCACCATTATCGGCAAAAATCTGAGGAATAGTTTTTTTGCTGGTTTGCTCAATAATCTCGTCGGCTTCAAGCACTTCTTTGCCTAAAGCTGCGCCAAGAGCTTTTGCAATGGTGCTTTTTCCGCTACCGGGCATACCCACAAGCACTATATTACGCATTTGCTTTGCAAGCACATCTTGAATTTCATCAATGATTTTATCATCAATTTCTCTTTGCATAAACTGTTCACTCGAACGCTTTGCCTGCGCAACAAGCATATATAAGCCGTTTATGTAAGGAATACCAAGTTCTTGCGCCTGAAGCAATAATTCAGTTTTTTCGGGATTATATATTATATCAATAACACCTTGACAGTTTTTAAAATTCTTAAGTTCTATCGGCGAAGCATTGTTATTAGGAAACATACCTACGGGCGTTGTGTTTACTATTACCTGCGCATCAAAGTGCTTGTCGATATTATTATAATTATCTTCGCTCCTGCGGCTTATAACAAAAACCTTTGCACCCAACTGCTTAAGCACAAAAACGACAGCACTTGCCGCACCGCCATTACCTAAAACCAAGGTTTTCTTTTTGTTTACGTCAATCTTTGATTTTTCCACAAGCTTTTTAAAGCCGTAAACGTCGGTACTATCACCAAAAACGGTTCCGTCTGCGCGCTTAATAAGCGTGTTTACGCTACCTGTTTTTTGGGCTTCCTCACTTAGTTCGTCACAAAATTCAACAACGCTTTTTTTATATGGAATAGTTACGTTTAGTCCGTTCCACTTGCCGTTTTTTATAAATTCGTCAAGGTTTTCCTGCTTAATTTCTATAAGCGAATATTCGTACTTACCCAAAAGCGCGTGAATTTGCGGCGAATAGCTATGCCCTAACTTTTCGCCCAAAAGTCCACACAAAAGCATTAAAACACCTCTCGATAGCTTCCAAGATACGAAAAGCTTTCGCAAATACCCTGCATCTCGTCCATAAGCTGCATAAACTGCTCGGAATAAACGGGCGTATCAAGGTCAAAGTAGAACATAAATTCAAAATCCTTATCGGGCAAGGGACGGCTTTCAAGCTTGTTTAAGTTTATGCCGAGTGCATAAAAGCGAGAAAGCATTTTATAAAGTGAGCCTGCCTCATGAGGAAGCGTAGCCATAAGCGAGGTTCTGTCTGCACCGGGATAGATTTCGAGATTTTTTGAAATACAGATAAAACGCGTATAATTATTGTTTTTATCCTGAACTGAGTTTTCAATGCACTCAAGCCCATAGTACTTTACGCACTCTTTAGATGCTATTGCCGCGATATCGTTTCTATCAGATTCGGCAACCATCTTTGCCGCTATCGCCGTATTTTCGCAGGGGATAATCTTTACATCTTTAAGCGAACGTAAAAACTGAGAGCATTGATTTATAGCCTGCTCGTGTGAATATATCTCGCGCACGTTTTCTAATTTTACCCCCGGCTTAACAAGCAAATTATGGTCAACCTTTAAGCGTATACTTTTAACAATATAAAACTTATGACGCATCATAAGGTCATAAACAGAATTTACCGTTCCTGCAGTACTATTTTCGATCGGAACTACTCCATAAGCGCAAAGTCCCTTCTCAATAGCGGTAAAAACTGCTTCAAAATTAGAAAAATACATAATGTTTGCATTTTTAAAAAGCTTATCGCACGCAAGTGAAGAATTTGCGCCCTCTGCCCCCTGGCACGCTACAAACGCGCTTTGCGGAAAAAGCTTTGGTGTATTTTCTATAGCAGAATTTATCTTTTCGGTAAGCTCTGTCTTTTTGCCGATAATCTTATTTTGATAGCTTCGGCTTAATTCAAACATAAGCGAATACAAAAGCGGTGTGTATTCCTTAACTTGCTCTGTAGATAAATCTGTTACCGATGCAAGCTTTTCTCTTTCGCGTTTTAAATCAAGCACGGGAAGATTATTTTCCTTTTTAAATTCGGCTATCTGTTTTGCAATGTCCATACGCTTACAAAACAAGTTTACAAGTTGCTTATCTATTTGATCTATTTGTTCTCTATAATTTTGATTGCTCATTTTCCCGTTTCCTTTCTTCTTGATAAAAGTGCATCATAAACCGCTATTGCCGCTGCCGCTTCTACGCACGGAACTGCGCGTGGAACTATGCAAGGGTCGTGTCTACCCACTATTTTTAAGCTAGTTTCTTTATTTTCTATCAAATCAACGCTGTTTTGCTCTATTGCTATTGATGGCGTAGGCTTTACCGCAACGCGAAACACAAGCGGCATACCGTTTGTTATTCCACCCAAAATTCCGCCGCAGTGGTTCGTTTTCGTTCTAATTTTACCGTCAATGATGCAAAACTCGTCGTTATTTTCGCTACCGCTTTTCTGCGCACAAGCAAAGCCAAGCCCAAATTCTATGCCTTTTATTGCAGGAATACCAAAAACAATTTGCGAAATTTTATTTTCCATTCCGTCAAACATCGGGTCACCAAGTCCTGCAGGAAGCCCTGAAACAACGCATTCAATTATTCCGCCAACCGAATCACCCTGCAAGCGCTTTTGCTCGATAAGCTCTTTCATTTTTTCGCCTGTTTCCTCGCTTGCAGTAGGAAATTCTTTGTCGGCAACGCTACTATCAAACTCACTATCATCTTGAACGTCGCCTATGCTTTTAATACGCGCAAAAACTTGTATCCCCTCT
>JAZSMS010000059.1:0-4439 GCA_045536015.1 Clostridia bacterium | reverse complement strand
TACTGTTTCAGTATCGCCTTGAATGTATCCGTTTTGCAACACTACAAAAAGCTTTTTAACGTTCTTTTTGTTGTTTTCTAAAAGAACTGCTTTTATTTGCGGTACCAATTTTTCGCCAAAGAAATTAAGATACAAGAAGTTGCCATATACTGCAACGTGTTCTTTGTATTCGTCTTTAAGCGCTGGGAACACGTCTAACATCTTTTTGGTAAACGAAGTCACCGAATAAGAGCCGTCTTTTGACGCCGTAGGAAGATCAACCGCACTTGCGGCTGTTGCCAAGCTCTTGCTTCTTATGCCCATTTTTTCCTTCATTGTGTTGGTAAAGTCCATACCTACCGCAACAGCATCCTTTGCGTTTTGACTATCGTCAAACAACCAAGCGGATGCCTCGCCAAGCTCAAAGCTTCCGTCTTCTTCGATGGTTGCCATCTTAAGAATATACATCTGGCGGTCGGTGTTATACTCTACAGCAACTGCTGTTTTATCGTTTTTATAAATGCCATCAACCGCTTTAAAACCGTTTTCATCAAAAAATGGTTGCATTTCTGCGATTACGTTTTCCAAATATCTATTATCCATTATGTTTGCACACCTCAAAAAAAGAATATTTTTCTCATTATAACACAAAAAAGCGCGTTTGTCACCAAAAATTTCTTGAAAGCTAATATATAATTTTATATAATGAATACGGTTGGTGAAAATTATGAAAATTTCTAACAAAAAAGATTTAAAGAGCGTTTTAGAGTCTCAAGGTTTTTCCTTTAAAAAATCATTGGGTCAAAACTTTTTAATAGATGATACCGTATGTCCCCGTATGGCCGAGGCCGTGTCGGGCGAAAACGTCGGCGTGCTTGAAATAGGCCCCGGCGCCGGTGTGCTTACAGCGCAGCTATCACGCGCTTGTAAAAAAGTGGTGTCGGTCGAGCTGGATACCCGACTTAAGCCTGTGCTCGAGCAAACACTTGCCGACTGCAACAACGTAAAAATAATATGGAACGATATTTTAAAGGTGGATTTGCATACCGTTTTAGCAGAGGAGTTTGCCGACTGCGACACAATTAATATATGCGCAAATTTGCCATATTATATTACCTCACCTGTTATTATGACCCTGCTTGAAAGCCGCTTGCCCATAAACAAAATTGCTGTTATGGTACAAAAAGAGGCGGCTGACCGCCTTTGTGCCGAAGTCGGCACACGTGATGCGGGAGCTGTAACAGTGGCGGTAAATTACTATGCCAACGCCAAAACACTTTTCGGCGTGCCGAGAACGTCATTTTTGCCTCCGCCTAACGTTGATTCGGCGGTAATTGAACTTACACTGCGCGACAAACCCGAAATAGAAATAAAAGACGAAAAGCAATTTTTCCGACTTGTAAAGGCGTGCTTTGCGCAACGCAGAAAGATACTTCTTAATACAGTTTGTAACACTATGGGCATTAGCAAAGATGATTTCAGAGCGGCTTTAGGCGAGGCAGGCGTTAGCGAAACAGTACGCGGAGAAACACTTACAATGGAGCAATTAGCCGCTATTTCAAACGCGCTATGTGAATAATTTATAATAAAAAAGCAAGGTAAACCCTTGCTTTTTTGTCTTTTATAAAGAAATATTTTTTCTGTATTGCTTTGGTGATATTTTAATATTTTCTTTAAAAGCGCGATTAAAACTGCGCAGAGAACTAAAGCCGCTTTCAAAGGCGCACTCTGCAATAGATTGCGTTGTGTTTTCAAGCAAATAACACGCGTGACTTAGTCTGTAATGTGTAACATAGGAATTAAACGAAATACCAATGTTTTTCTTAAAATAGCGTGAAAGGTACGAGTAGTCATAGGTAGTGATTTGCGAAAGCTTTACAAGTGAGCAGTCACCGCTAAAGTTGTTTTCAACAAAGGAAAATATTTTATGAATCAAATTTTTTTGGTCGGTTTTTTTTGTGGTGTATTCGGCGCATTCATCAAACCTTCCGCACAAAGAATACAAAATGCCTTTTTTTAGAGCCGGTGAAGCAGCATCAAGCTTTTTAATTTCTCCAATTAAAAACTCGTCGGGACAAAATTTGTTGTTTGTAGGAATTTTATCGGTTATTTTTGTTGCGTACGCTTGCACTAATCGGGGAGAGAAAATGCACAAGACGTGTTCGCTTTTTTGTGATTTTAATTCGTGAATTTGATTAGGAAATATTAACGATGCCTCACCTTTTTTGAGGGTGTGTTTTTTGCCGTCTATGGTTATTTCCATTTCACCCGAAAGAATAATTATTATTTCAAAGCATTGATGAAGGTGTGACGGAAAGCTAAAGTTATTGTTTTTTTCAATTTTTAAATAGTCGGGTGATCCTAAATGATTGTATTCATAAAACATATAACACCTCTAAAAGTCAAATTATGTCTATAAATTATACATAAAATTGCAAGAAAAGTCAAATATAATGCGATATACTTGAAATAAAGGGAGTGATTGCTTGAAATATTATATTGGCACAGACCTAGGCACATCTGCTTTAAAGCTATTACTTGTAAATGTTGACGGCAAAATAATTAAGACCGTATCGCAAGATTATGCTATAAACTACCCAAATCCCGGTTGGAGCGAGCAAGACCCTGAGGATTGGTGGAACGCTTTTGTGCGCGGCATAAAAGAGCTAACAATAGAAGTAAATCCTAATGATATACGCGCAATCGGTGTTGGCGGACAAATGCATGGGCTAGTGACGTTAGACCAAGAAAACGCAGTTATACGCCCTGCTATTTTGTGGAATGATGGTCGTACTGATAAACAAACCGACTATCTTAATACTGTCGTTGGCAAGGAAACACTATCGTCTTTTACGGCAAATATCGCTTTTGCGGGTTTTACCTCGCCCAAAATTTTGTGGATGAAAGAAAACGAGCCGCAAAATTTTATAAAAATTAATAAAATAATGTTACCCAAGGATTATATAAATTATAGGTTAACGGGTGTTCATTGTTGCGATTATTCCGACGCGTCGGGTATGTTGTTGCTTGACGTAAAAAATAAATGTTGGTCAAAGGAAATGCTAAAAATTTGCGGTGTGAACATCGCACAAATGCCTAAGCTTTTTGAAAGCTATGAGCCTGTAGGTACACTATTACCTGCAGTGGCAGGGTTGTTAGGATTAAACCCCAATACAATTGTTGTAGCAGGCGCCGGAGATAACGCCGCTGCGGCAATAGGTACAAAAACCATCGCCACCGGCGCGTGCAATATATCGCTTGGTACATCGGGGACAATTTTTATTGCAAACGATAATTTCTCGGTAGATAAATATAACGCATTGCATTCTTTTTGTCACGCAAGCGGTACTTATCACTTAATGGGGTGCATTTTATCGGCGGCGTCGTGCAATAAATGGTTTTGTGAAAGTGTTTTAAAAATGGATGATTATACCGCCGAGCAATCAAGTGTAAGTGATGATATGCTCGGAAAAAATGATGTTTTCTTTTTGCCGTATCTTATGGGTGAACGCAGTCCTATAAACGATACCGATGCGCGAGGTACCTTTATTGGTATGCGAATGGACACCACTAGAGCCGATATGATTCAAGCTGTGCTTGAGGGCGTTGCCTTTGCTATAAGAGATAATTTAGAAATCGCAAAAGCTTCTGGCATAAAAATAGAGCGGAGCACACTTTGTGGTGGTGGAGCAAAATCCGAGTTGTGGCAAAAGATTATTTGCAACGTGTTAAACATTAAGATAGATATACCCGAAACCGAGCAAGGTCCGGGCTACGGAGCGGCAATGCTTGCGATGGTTGGTGACGGGAACTATAGTTCGGTAGTGGAGTGCTCGGAAAAACTTGTAAAAATAAAGGCAACAATAATTCCAAAAAAAGAAATTGCCGACCGTTATGAAAAGCAGTATTTAAAATTTAAAGAAATATATCCGTCAGTTAAAGAACTGTTCAAAAAAATCAAGTGAGGACAAAAACATGGGTGAAATTTTTAAAAATATTCCTAAAATTGAGTACGAAGGAAAAAACAGTACAAATCCCTTAGCGTTTAAATACTATGACGCTAATCGCGTAATACTTGGCAAACCAATGCGTGAGCACCTACCCTTTGCAATGGCTTGGTGGCACAATCTTTGTGCGGCAGGCACCGATATGTTTGGCCGTGATACTGCCGATAAATCTTTTGATAATGAAAAGGGCACAATGGCTCATGCAAAAGCAAAGGTTGACGCAGGCTTTGAATTTATGCAAAAGCTTGGCGTAGAGTATTTTTGTTTTCACGATGTTGACTTGGTTCCCGAAGCCGATGATATAAAAGAAACGAATCGTCGTCTTGATGAAATTACCGATTATATACTTGATAAAATGAATGCTACGGGTATAAAATGCTTGTGGGGAACGGCAAATATGTTTTCAAATCCACGCTTTATGAATGGAGCAGGCAGTACAAACTCGGCCGACGT
>JAZSMS010000147.1:0-2826 GCA_045536015.1 Clostridia bacterium | reverse complement strand
ATATTTTTCACAAAATCGGCAATTTTCAGTTGACCTCATGTTTGCCTTATTTTTTTCGATTTTTATTGGATTTTTCATACCTTTTTCTTAATCCTTTTGAAATTCATTTTCTTGACTACAGCGATGCAATAACTGCATATCGATAGAGAAAGCGGTGAGCCGAAGCCCACCGCCGTTCTTTGTTGTTCAAAGGGTCTGTACATTAAATCGCAGGCTCTTTCAATTATTAAATTACGAGCAAGTTAAACACCTTCATTGTTTTTATAAAGAACACTCAACATTCGCCTTAAGATGCAGATACAAGTTCAACTATCATACTTGATGTTATACTGCCACTCAAGTCAACCGTATCGCCCCAATCTATGTCTTTCGCGTCATATCCGTTAGGTAACTTTACTGTAGTCGGTGTATCGTCATCTCCTGCTACATACATAGTAACACCGTTTAAGTCATTTGTAACTAACGATAAGTCGAGGTCACCATTTTCGATGCAAATACCATTACTGTAAGCAGTATCTCCACATGCTAAAGAAATCGTGCCTTTTAAGGTGAGATCTGTGTTGCACACCCCTATAGCGTATCTATCCGCACTGAAAGAAGAATCAGTCGCTGAAATCGTACCACCTTCCGCATACATAGCACAATCATAAAAGCTAATTACGGTCTGCGTAAGCGCACAACGTGTGAGAGTTGCAGTTCCTTGCGTTTGTTTAAGAGGATTACCGCCGTTTATAACGATGTCGGTCATAGTCAACGTACCTTTATTGGTAACGGAACAATAGCTCGCATTGTTATCGAGAATTTTACCGTTCAACAAGGTCAGCGTTCCGTTGTTGTAAAATCCGTCTTTATTCGAACCTGCAGTTACTGTGTATCCATTGAAATCAAAGGTTAAAGTTACTCCTTCAGCAACTTCAATTCTATCCGTCAATGTCACATTCTGTCGCAACTGAATATAGACAGCATTTGAAGCAAGAGCTTCGGCAAGCGAGCCACCATTCGTGAGATCGTCAACAGAGGTTCCCCATTTTGCCTCCACGTCAAGGTCGGCCGTAACGATTTCATTTGCCGCAATCGTCTCGCCTTCGGCAAAAGCCGTTCCGTCACCGTGATACAACTTCCAACCGTCAGGAAGAATAATGGTGAATGTTTCTTGTGCAAACGAACTAATGTTTTTAATCATTAGTGCATTGCCGGTATAGCCTGAAAGATCAAGCACACTGCTGTGCCAAGTAATATGATATCCGTCCTCAGCGGTGTTTGTGAGTGTAACATCACCAACAAGACGGAGTGCAGCGTTAGTACCCTGTACGTCAAGGATGCCACCTTTTGCATAGTTTCCGACAAAAGAACCATTTCCGTTAATGGTAAAATCCCCACTAAGACACTTAAACGAATAATTGTTTGTAAAAATGGTTTTTTCATTCAAATTAAGAACAGGCGTTTTGCCTGTGGCTGCTACACTCGCATTCTCACTTAATGTAAGGTTATTTTGAAGAGTATATGTATTACCGTTATAAAGCGTATTCTTCATATCGGTTACGTTGCTTTCTTCGATCTCTGCTCCGCATACGCAAGCACGCTCAACGTATTCGTGTTCCTCGGTTATTTCCGTTCCGCAAACAATACAAGTATAGGTATGTGTTGTTTCGGTTGTTGAGTAAGTCCCTGCAACATGGTTGCCCTTAACGCAGTTTTTAAGAGCTGCATTTTCATTTTCAAGTGCCGTCACACTATCGGTAAGAGCCTGCTTTTCTGCCGTAAGGGTAGCAATAGAAGAATTAAGATTTGCTATTTCGGTTTCCTTTGCAGAAATGCTTGCATTAAGGGTTGTTACTTGTTCTTCAAGGTTTGCCTTTTCTGTTTCAAGAGCAGAGATAGAGGAATTAAGGTTTGCTATATCATTATTTTTTGCGGTGATCGTTCCGTTTAGAGAGGTTATCTGACCTTCAAGGGCTGCCTTATCGGTAGTAAGAGTTGCAACGTCATCTTCAAGGTCTGTGATTTCTGCATTCTTATCTTCGATAGTTCCTTCAAGCTCGGTTACTCTTGCGGTAAGGGTTGTTTTTTCACCCTCAAGGGTGGAAACCTTTGCTTTAAGCTCGGTTATTTCTGCCCCGTCTGTTTCGCCGCCCGCTTCAAGATCTGCAATTCTTTCGTTAAGAGTAGTTATCTGTGCATTAAGCTCAGACACCCTACCGTTAAGGGTGGTCTTTTCAGCTTCAAGAGAAGAAACGGAAGATGTGAGTGTTGCGATCTCCGCATTTTTTGAGGTGATGCTTGCTTCAAGCTCTGTGTTCTCGTCGGTAAGAGCTTTCTTTTCTGCTTCAAGCGTTTCTACCTCATCTTCAAGCTCCGCTTTGTCATCTTCAAGGGCTGCCTTTTCAGCTTCGAGGGAAGTTATGTCAGCTTCAAGCTCGCCCTTTTCCGTAACAAGTGCCGCCTTTTCGGATTCAAGCGTGGTGATCTTTGCTGTTTTCTCTGCAATATCCGCTTCGAGTGCGGTAATCTGCTCGTTAAGAGGAGTAGTAGCATCATTAACGGCTTTGTCGATATCGTCTTGTGTAAAACCGCCACAAGCGGTCAAGCCGAATACCATGCAGAAACAAAGCAAAAGCGACAATGCGGTCATTGTGAATGTGCGTTTTGTTGTTTTCATAGGATACCTCCTGTATTTTATCTCAATTTTTTTGACTTAATAAATTTGCTTATGTGGATAACAACAAATCCCCACATCAAGACATATTTCCTTTTTTAAGTGAAAATCAGCATATTTACACCAAAAACAATCAAGTTCGGAATCGAAAGTTTTTGACGATCTTGCTT
>JAZSMS010000002.1:0-3883 GCA_045536015.1 Clostridia bacterium | reverse complement strand
TATCTTCTGGCCACCCAAATATACGGTGTCGCCTGCTGTTGCAGGAGCATTACCGTCAGTTACCATTTCGTTTCCGTCAGCAACGTACGTAGGAGCTGCTACCATCTTTTGAATAGAAATGCTATCAACGTCAACTGCTGCAGGGGTATCGATAACAAGACCTAAATACTTGTCGCCAGTGCCCTTTGTGCCGTCGCCTGCGCCTGCATAATCGATAACAAGCTCAATCTTCTGCCACTCGGTTGTAAGAGCAACAACTTCACTCTTGTGAGTGAGGTACGAATCTTCCTCAGCAACCTGTGTCTGATAGGTTGCGCAAGTTGCAAGGTGTGCATTAACTGTTGCAGTTGAGCCTGCAGGAAGTTTTGCATAAGCCGAAACAATGTACTTATTGCCTGCTACAAAGCCATCGATCGTCATCGAAAATGCCTGTCTGTTACGAAGGGTGGGGTTTGATGCAGAGCTGTTAATTTCAGCTACTGTAAAATATCTGCCGTTTCCGTCAGCGTCAGTACCTGCTACTGAATCCTGACCGATATTTACGGTAGAAGTTCCGCTCTCAGTAGTCCAGTGTGCTATCTTCTGGCTGCCCAAGTATACGGTGTCACCAGGGGTTGCAGGAGCATTACCGTCTGTTACCATTTCGTTTCCGTCAGCAACAAGTTCTGCTGCACCGGCGAACAAATTGAAGCTAAGTCCAGCAAAAGCACCAATAACGATTGCAATTGAAAGTATAATTGCCAATGTCTTTTTGTTCATAGTTTTTTTCTCCTTTTCTATTGCGGCTTTCAAAAGCCTTTTTTGTTAACAATATAATAACATATCTATTTTTCTTTTTCAATTGTAAAATCATAACAATTATATAAACAAAAACAACTATGCTATTATTTTTGTGTCATAATTTTAATACTTTTTTAAAAAACTTGCAATAGTTTTTTAAAAAGAAAGCAATATATTGTTAAAATTTATTTATTTTCTTATATTTTTAATGGTATTTTTTAACATTTATAATTATTAAGATTTAAAAAGTTATATTTTTGCGCACTTTGTTGACAAATTTTTCCATATTAATATGCATTATATATAACACGCTTTTTTGGCTTTGCGAACACCCTGACAAATTACGCAAGCTTACACAATGCAAATATATAAAAAAAGAGAAGGCAAATGCCTTCTCCTTTTTGTTTTTTAATTATTTATTATTCTTCTCTTTTGCGTCTTGCAACAACTATAAGTGCGCTAGCCGAGATAACTGCTACAGCAATTAAAGCTACGGGAAGAACATCACCTGTGTTCGAGCCACCTGCTGAAGAACCGCCTTGAGGCTTGCCAACCTTTTGAACTGAGAAGTCGTCAACATAAATATCAAGTTCTGTAGTAGAGCCAACCTCAAATATACCAAGGATATATTTTTCTATCTCCGAAACATCCTTAAGCTCCATTACGTGAACAAGTTGTGTCCACTCGTTGCCAACCTTAAACGTAGGACGTGAAGAAACAAAGGTTTCACCAAAGCCAAAGCCAATGTTAACAGGTTCGGTAGCATCGGGAATCTTTACCCATACAGAAGCAATGTATTGACCTGCTCCACCATCAGCAACCATTTTATTGGTGCTATTGAAATGAAGTCTTGATCCAAATACTCCGTCTGTTCTGGGAGTTATCTTAAGCATTCTGTTGTTTCCGCCGTGGTCTTCGCCCGGAATAATTATTCTGGTTGCGCCGCCTGCAACAAACAAGGTTTCTTCGTTAAGCGACATTTCTCCAGACAAATCGCCGTTTATAACGTACTCAACACCGTTGCCTGTGGGCAAAGGAGTGGGTTCGGGTGTAGGTCCAACAGTTTTTATAACAGCCTTCTGAACCGAGAAATCATCAATGTGAATATCAAGGGTCTTAGTCTCTCCAAGCTCGAAAATACCAATAATATATTTGGGATGAGCCGTTGTGTCCTTAAGCTCCATTATGTGAACCATCTGTGTCCACTCACTTCCAACCTCGAAAGTAGGACGTGTGCCGAAAGCAAATCCCTCGCCAAAGCCAAAGCCAAGTTTAACAGGAGTAGTTGCATCGGGAATTCTTACCCAAACCGAAGCAATATACATACCTGCGCCGCCATCGTTAACCATATTTGCGGTATCGTTAAAGTGGAAACGTGAACCGGGAACTGTACCGTCAGTTCTGGGAGTTAACTTATAATATTTGTTGTTTCCGCCGTGGTCAGCAGCCTCAACAATAGTCTTTGTTACGCCGCCGGAAAGACCGATACCAGATGCCTTAAGATTCATCTCTGCATAGCAGTTGCCGTTGTTAACGTATTCTTTGCCGTCACCAACGTACTCAGGAGTAGGCTCAGGAGTAGCAGTAGGTGTCGCAGTTGCAGTTGTAGTAGGAGTAGCAACCTCGGTAGGAACAGGGGTTACCAAAGTAGAAGCATCTACTGCCTTTTGGATAGAAATGCTATCAACGTCAATAGCAATTGCATTTGTGGTTACTAAGCCTAAATAATATTCTTTTGCATCGGTAGGAGCCATTACCCAAGTAAGAGTCTGCCATTCGGTTGTAAGAGTAATGCTATCGCTCTTTTGCTTTCTGTCAGCATTTGAAAGTCGCATTGTATACTCTGCAGTTGCAAGATACGCTTCTTGCGTTGCCTGACTTGCTTCAGGAAGCTTTACCGCTACCGAAATAACGTATTTTTGATTAAGTTCAAACGCTGTTGCAACAGAAGCGCTTGACATAAACGCACAGTTAAAGTGTGTTTGGTTTCTCCATCCGTTACTATGCTCTCTTACAGGAATTGCAAGATAGTAACCGTTTCCATCATTATCGGTACCCTGTTTTGTAAACGAACCAATATCTACTGCAGTCGTTGCCGTACCGCTTGAAGCATATGTTGTAAGCTTTCTCCAGCCGGTTCCATTAACGTGATAAATCGAACCGGTAGTTGCAGTAGGAGCATTACCGTTATTTATAAGTTCTGTTCCGTCGCCAACAAAAACGGGCTCGGGAGTTGCTGTAGGAGTAGGCTCAGGTGTTGCGGCTGCAACTGCCTTCTGAACGGAAATAGCATCAAAATCAACTGCTACTGCCTTGGAAACAACAAGTCCTAAGAATTTATCAGCCGTTGCACTTGCATTTTCAATAACCCACTCAACCTTTGTCCATTGGGTCGAAATTGCAACATCTTCACTCTTTTGTGAGCGGCTTGATGCATAAAGTCTGCCCGATAAATCTGCAGTTGCAAAGTAAGCCTTTACGTCCGTTGCTTCTTCAGCAAGACGAACGTATGTCGAAACAACGTATTTATCACCGGCTTCTATTTTGTTGCCATATTCAAGATAAAATGGCGTTACGTCTCTCCACGCATTTCCACTGCCTGACCAAGTAAACGTTGAGGTGTTTGCTCTTGCATAGTAGCCGTCGCCGTCCTGACCTGCACCGGTAACGCGAATGCCTGCAATATTTGCACCTTTTTTCTCAGTAGTGCCCTCAACGTAGTTTGTTAAAATACTTTTCTCAAATACTGAGGCATTGCTCGTATTAGCGCCGGTTGCATTATATGCAACATTTGTTCCGTCGCCAACGTACTCAACTGCGTTTGCTGAGAACAGGTTAAAGCTGAGTCCGGCAAATGCTCCAATAGCAAGTGCTATCGAAAGTATAATTGCCAAAGTCTTTTTGTTCATAATATTCTTTCCTCTCTTTTTTTTGGTTTTTCGTAGGACTTTGCGCCCTACTTTAATATTACAAGAATAAGATAACATAGCAACCAATTCTTTTCAATGGCTTTTTTATTTATTTTTTGACACTTTTGATACTTTTTTAATAAAATGTTAACATTTTTTACCGTTTATGGAAAAAAATAAAAACCTACTTGATC
>JAZSMS010000074.1:0-5535 GCA_045536015.1 Clostridia bacterium | reverse complement strand
GGGGTTCAATTCCCCTCGCCTCCACCAACCAATAACACAATTTTTGAAAAGCAAAGGATGACTTTTATGTCATCCTTTCTTACTATTATTTTCTAAGCGTAATAGCGTATGAATTTTTTAGTTTATCGCTGTTACGTTTTTATATTATTTAAGAGGTTATAAATATGATAACTAATTAAACTGCGAGTGATATAGCAAATGGTAAAAACCTTTCTGTTGTATAAGTTCTTCGTGATTTCCTTGCTCAATTATAGTACCGTCTTTAACAACTAAAATAGTGTCGGCATTTTGTATGGTTGAAAGTCTATGGGCTATAATAAAGCAGGTCTTATTTTCCATAAGTGCTGTCATCGCGTTTTGTATTTGTAATTCTGTGCGCGAGTCAACGTTTGATGTCGCTTCATCAAGAATGAGAATTGGCGCCTTTGAGAGAAAAGCACGGGCGATAGTGATAAGCTGTTTCTGTCCTTTGGAAATATTTACGCCGTCATCCGAAAGCACAGTGTCGTATCCGTTGGGTAAGCTTTTTATAAAAGAGTCAATCTTTGCAGATTTTGCTGCCGCATATACCTCTTCGGGTGTTGCATCCTCTCGTCCGTACACGATGTTATCGTATATGGTGCCGCAAAACAGCCACGTGTCCTGAAGTACCATGTTAAAAGCAAGACGCAGATCGGTGCGCTTGATGTTTATTGACGGTATGCCATCAATGCGAATTTCTCCGCTTTGGTAATCATAAAAGCGCATAAGCAAATTAATTATCGTGGTTTTACCCGCACCGGTAGGCCCAACAATAGCAACGGTCTGACCTTTTTTTGCATTTACTGATACGTTTTTAAGAATAGTCTTATTTGCAGTGTAGCCAAAAGTTACGTTATCAAGAGATACATCACCTTTTACATTTTTTAATTCTGTAGAACCATCTATATCGGCTTTTTCGGGTTCTTCATCAAGAATGGTAAAAACGCGTTCGGCCGCAGAAAAGGCAGATTGAATTTCGTGAAGTATATTGGAAAACTCATTGATAGGTCCTGCAAATTTTCTGGAATACTGCACAAACTGTGCTACGCCGCCAAGAGATATGAAAAAGGCAGAGGAAGCAAGCACAACACCGCTTTGAGAATACATATACAGTATTCCACCTATGATTGCTACAAGGGTCAGTGATATGTTGTTGATGAGGTTAATTGTGGGAAAAAGCAGGGCAGCATTGTACTCCGCTTTATAAAAAGCATCCATTGCTTCGTTGTTGATTTTATTAAAGCGCGCTGATATAACGTTCTGCCTTCCGTAAGCAGCAATGCTACGCGAACCGGTAAGCATTTCTTCTGCAAAACCGTTTAATTCTCCGTACTTTTTTGCTCTTTTGCTAAAAAGCGGACGTACTTTTTTAGAACGGTATCTGGTAAACAGTAATGATACGGGAACAGTTACAGTAAAAATAATTATCATTGGCTTAGATATCTGCCACATAAAGAAAAGTGAGCCAACAACGGTATAAATGCTTGTAAGTATCTGCACAAGATCGTGAGACAGAGTGCTGTTTATGGTATCGATATCGTACGATAAATGACTGATGATATCGCCGGTGGCGTGTGTGTCAAAGTAGTTTACAGGCAATGTTGTCAGCTTTTCAAAAACCTGTTTACGCATCTTGTATGTAATTCTTTGACTGAGTTGCGTCATAACAACTGAGAGAACGTAAGATAGCAGTGATGAGATTAAATAACAACAAAGCATTAGCAAGATATTTTCCCAAACGGCATTAAAGTCAACACCGCTTTCAAACTCTATTGCATCAATAGCCGCGCCCGAATATCTTGGACCTAAAAGTGATAGCTGATTTGAACCAAGTGTTAAAAGCAAGGCAATAATAAATAAAGGCCATTGTTGCAATACGTATTTGCTTAATCTTATAAAAACGCATTTTTTGTTTTTGGCTTTTTCGTTTTTTTCAGTCAAGGAAAGCACCTCCCATCTGCGAGTCGCTTATCTCTTTATATTCATTACAATTGCTCATAAGCTCATCGTGCTTTCCGCAACCGATGATAATACCGTTTTCGATAACAAGTATTAGGTCGCTGTTTTTAACCGAGCTTACTCTTTGCGCTACGGTTATAATTGTAGAATAGGGGAGAGCCTCTTTAAGAGCACTTCGGAGATTTGCATCGGTTTTATAATCAAGAGCCGAGGATGAATCGTCAAGTATCAGTATTTCGGGATTTGATGCAACTGCGCGTGATATAAGCAAACGCTGACGTTGTCCGCCCGAAAGGTTTGTTCCGCCCGTAGAAACACTGTGGGCATACCCATCTGAAAAAGATGTTATAAAATCATTTGCCTGCGCGATCTTTGCGGCATTTATAATATCGTCGCTTTTGATATCGCGCCCAAAACGAATATTTTCTTCTATTGAATCGGCATAGAGAAAATCGTTTTGAAATACGACGCCAAACATTGCGGTAAGTTCTTCGTATTTATACGAGCGTACGTCTTTTCCGTTAATACGAATTATACCTTTGTCTGCATCGTAAAAGCGCATAAGAAGTCTCAGTATGGTTGATTTTCCACTTCCAGTAGCACCTATGATGCCAAGTGTTTCGCCTTTTTTTAAAGAGAAGGAGACGTTGGTTAAATTGTTGCTTTTTCCAAGGTATGAAAAGGAGACATTTTCAAAAGAAATATGAAGAGAAGGATCGCCCTTACCGTCATCATCATATAACTTAAGCTCGTTTACTTCATCCATAACCAAAGCGATGCGATTTGCCGAAGCGGCACACTTGGTATACATAACAAACATTCTTGAAAGCGACATCATAGCCATAGATATAAGCGTAAAATATTGCATAAAGGCAATGACGGTTGTAGAGGAAGATTGATTGCTTGATACAAAATAGGCACTAACTGCAATAACTGCAACAATTCCTATATTCATAAGCAAAGTCATAACAGGATTTACAACACCCATAATGACTCCTGCTTTGGTTTCGTTTTGCTTAAGTGTCAAGTTTGTTTTGTCGTAACGCGCGTTTTCATAATCTATTTTCGACAGAGCTTTTATAACGCGTATTCCCTGCGCATCCTCTCGAACGACTCTGACCATTCCGTCTACCGATTGTTGAACACGAGAATAAAGCGGAACACCCATGCGCGAAATACCATACACTACGATAAAAATAAGAGGGAGAGTGGCAATCATAACAAGCGCAAGTTTTTTATCCATAACCAAAGTGATTATGCTTCCTCCAAGTAAAAGAATTGGCGCACGAATACCCATTCTTTGCATCATACCAATAAAGTTCTGTACATTGTATGTATCAGTGGTTATTCTTGATTCAAGTGACGGAATTGTAAATTTATCTGTACTTCTTGCTGAAAGATATAATGTTTTTGAAAACAAATCTTTTCTCATTTGAGTAGAGAATAACATCGTAGTTTTTGCCGCCATTCTGTTTGCTATGATATTACCTAAGCAGGCAATAACTGCGCAAACTGCCATAATGGCACCAAAGAAAACTATTTTTGAAATATCATTGGTTTCTATAACATTTTCAAGGATGTAACTCAATAAAAAAGGAATTATCAGCTCGGCAACCGTACCGATAATTTTTACCAAAACCCCCGAGAGTATTCTTACTTTTAACGGATTTAAATATGTAAATATCCACTTCATTTTTCGACCTCTTGCTGTTCGATGATAATTCTTGCCTTCTCCTGCATACGTCTTAACACTGAGTCAAATATATCAAGTTCGGCTTGCGATATTCCTTGTGATAAAAGCGCCATCCATTCTAATGAAGCAGTCTTTATCTCGGGAAAAACGTCAAGTGCTTTTTGGGTAGGAAAGACTGAAAATTGTCGCTTGTCAGTGGGCAATGGGGTTCTTGAAATATATTCCTTTTCTTCAAGATAATTGATGTTTCTTGCAACGGTGCTCTTGTTAACGCAAAGCTCCTTGGCAAGATCCTCTTGCGAACGGCCAGGCTTACGACAGATAGCAAGAATAAAAGCGTAATGTCCGCTTTGCAGATCGTCTGCCGAAATATTACTGTGCCTGTAAATTGCTTGTGAACGACTGATATTGTTAAGCATTTTCATAAATTTTGGCATAGTGCACCTCGTTTAATTAATAGTTGCGCACGCAACAGTTTCTCTTGCAACTATTATAAGTAAAATATAAATATGTGTCAACAAAATTATGTAAAAACACTTGCCAAGAAAAATTTAATATGATATAATCCACGTATAAATTAATATTGGCGATGATAAAGAAAAGTAGCTTTTACTTATCTTTTGCAGAGAGGGCGCGGTTGGTGCAAGCGCTTAAAGAGGGCGAAAGCGAAGTTCACTTTGGAGCTTCCGGCTGAAAGTAAAGTAGGCTTGGACGGGTAAGCCCGTTATAGCAAAAAAGGCACTTGATAGAGTGTAAATTAGGGTGGTACCACGGTCTTTCGTCCCTTTGACGAAGGACCTATTTTTATTTTAGGAGGAAATTATGTTACAAAAATTAGAAGGCGTAAAAATACGCTTTGAAGAAAGCCTTGCTTCTGTTTGCGACCTTGCAGGCTTAGAAGAATTGCGCGTTCAGTTTACAGGCAAAAAGGGCGAGCTTACAGAAATTCTTCGTTCGATGGGCTCACTTGCGCCCGAGGACAGACCAAAGATGGGTCAAAAGGTAAACGAGCTTAGAAATTTAATAGAAGACGCTATTGCAAATAAAAAGGAAGAGCTTTCGACCTTGGCGCGTCAGGCTCAGCTTGCAGCCGAGGCAATAGACGTTACTATTCCTGCCCAAAAGCTTGAAGCAGGTACGCTTCATCCGCTTACTTTAACCGAAAATAAAATGTGCGAAATTTTCAGATCAATGGGCTTTGACGTTGTTGACGGTCCTGAAATCGAAACTGACTACTACAACTTCCAGGCACTTAATATTCCCGAAGATCATCCCGCAAGAGATATGCAGGATACGTTTTATATCACTAAAAATACGCTTTTGCGTACGCAGACAAGTGCGGCACAGATCAGAACAATGAAATCGCGCGAATTGCCTATCAGAGTTGTTTGCCCCGGCAGAGTTTATCGTGCCGACGAGGTTGACGCAACACATTCGCCAGTTTTCCATCAGCTTGAGGGTCTTGTTGTTGACAAGGGAATTAACCTTTGCCACTTAAAGTACGTTTTAGAGGAATTTGCCAAGGAAATGTACGGCAAGGATACAAAAATTAAATTCCGCCCATCGTACTTCCCCTTTACCGAGCCAAGCGTTGAGGTTGACTTATCGTGCACCGAGTGTGGCGGAAAAGGTTGTCGTGTGTGCAAGGGAACAGGCTGGATAGAAATTTTGGGCGCAGGTATGGTAAACCGCAGAGTGCTTTCGGGTTGCGGAATAGATCCCGATGTTTATACAGGTTTTGCGTTTGGTGTTGGCCTTGATAGAATTACGGCAATTTGCCACGGAATTAACGATGCGCGCGTACCATTTGAAGGCGATATTCGTTTTTTGAAGCAGTTTTAAGGAGGAGTTATGAAGTTACC
>JAZSMS010000093.1:0-4602 GCA_045536015.1 Clostridia bacterium | reverse complement strand
TGCAAAGCCGTCAAGGCCCTTTGCCTTAAAGTAGTTTGAAAAATCAAGATACAGATATGCGGAATATAATTCCTTGTTTATTTGTTGATTGAGTAAAAAATGAACCTTTTCGTTTACCATAATTAAAAATCTCCTTTTTTTAATTTTTTATTTCTTCAAAATCTGCCGCGCCGTGCTTGCAGAGGGGGCAAACGATATCCTCAGGAAGAGTATCGCCCTCGTAAACGTAGCCGCAAATTTTACAAACAAAGCCTTTTTTGCCGCCAGTTTCGGGCTTGGGCTTAACAAATTCGTGATAATAGGAATACGTCATAGTTTCGCGGTCGGATAAAACGCGCGCCTCGGTTACCGAGCAGATGAACATTCCGTGCGTGTCAAGGTCGACGTATTGCTCTACCTTGAGCGACATAAACGAATTTATATATCTTGGCAGGAATACAAGTCCGTTATCAGAACGCAATGGGGTACAATCGGCAAATTTGTCAACGTTTCTGCCACTAACAAAACCAAACTTTTCAAAAACGGAAAAAGGTGCGTCAACGGTTAAGCAGTTGATATTCATTTTTCCCGTTTGCTTTATAACGTGGTGTGAATAATTTTCTTTGTTTATGGTAACGGCAATGCGGTTTGGCGTGCTTGTTACCTGGGTAACGGTGTTTACAATAAGGCCGTTATCCTTTTTGCCGTCGTTGCTTGTTACAACGTATAAGCCGTAGCCAATATTAAATAGTGCGGTTAAATCGTTTTTGTTTGCGGTTTCTGCTTGCTGGGCAAGGTAATCGCGGCAAAGCTCATCGGCAAGGGTTTTTAATTGCTCCTGACTTTCTTGCGACAGAGCCGACATAATCTTTACACTTGCATCAGTAAAGGTAAGGTTTTTGCTCTTTTCAAGCATACCAAGCATAACCTTTTTAGCTAAGGGTGCCCACGAACCGTTTTCGATAAACGCTACGGTGCGGTTAGAATAATTTCTTTCGGTAAGACCTTCGATAAACGTGCGCATAAAGGGAAAGATATCTGCATTATACGTTGTTGTTGCAAGTACAAGCTTGCTGTATCTAAAGGCATCTTCAATGGCCTCTGCCATATCACATCTTGCAAGGTCGTTTATAACAACCTTGGGGCAACCGTTTGATTTTAACTGTTCGGCAAGCTTTAAAACTGCCTTTTTGGTATTGCCGTAAACGGACGTATAGGCAATGACAATGCCTTCCTCCTCGGGCTGATAGCTTGACCAAACGTTGTATTTATCAAGATAATAACCAAGATTTTCGGATAAAACAGGTCCGTGAAGCGGGCAGATAATATTTATGTCAAGACCTGCCGCCTTTTTTAAAAGTGCCTGAACCTGCGCGCCGTACTTGCCAACTATGCCAAAGTAGTATCTGCGTGCTTCGCAAGCCCAGTCTTCGTCTACATCAAGCGCGCCAAACTTGCCAAAGCCGTCGGCAGAAAAAAGCACCTTATCAAACGAATCATAGGTAACGATGACCTCGGGCCAATGCACCATAGGTGCAGTAACAAAGCTTAAAACGTGCTTTCCAAGAGATAAAGTATCGCCTTCGCCTACAACAATTTGCTTATCAGCAAAATCAACGCCAAAAAAGTTGTTCATCATTACAAGTGCTTTTGCCGAAGCAACTATCTTTGCATGGGGGTATGTTTTTGTAAAGTTTAATATGTTTGCCGAATGGTCGGGCTCCATGTGCTGAACGATAAGGTAATCGGGTTGCCTTTTTCCAAGCGTATTTTGAAGATTATCAAGCCACTCGTGAGAAAACGCGGCGTCAACGGTATCTAAAACAGCAAGTTTTTCGTCAAAAATAACGTAAGAATTGTAAGCCATACCGTTTGGAACGACGTACTGACCTTCAAATAAATCAATATTATGGTCGTTTACGCCAACGTATTTTATATCGTTTGTTATATGCATAATAAAGCCTCCTGAATCAATAATGATAACGAATATCATTTATAGTTAAATTGTACCATAAAATTATGCTCTGTACAACAACTTTTTAAATAAAAAAACGCAAAAAATATTGATAAGTATTGAAAACTTTGTCTAAAAGTGATAATATATTATTATGACAATAAATGGAGGTGCTTTTATGTATTGTGTTAAATGTGGAAACGAAATTAAAGAAAACGCAAAGTTTTGTGCCGTTTGCGGACAAAGGGTAGAAAATGATAAAAAAGCAGAGCCGGTTAGCACGCAAGCAACGCAGAGCTTTGAAGACGAAATTAAAGAAGAACAGGCGTTTTTAGATGAAACGCACCGACTGATGCGCTGGGAGAAAAAGGCGTGGAGCATTTTTGGAAACGTGTTTACGATTTTAGGTACGGTGTTTGTTGCTCTGTTTTTATTTATCGGTGTGATTGGAGCTATCGCCGAGTCGGCGGGTATGTTTATAATAATGTTGGTCTATGGCGGAGTATACGGCGCAATATTCCTTGTACCTGGCATAATTGCAAAAAAGGCGGCAAGCAGATTAGATTTTTATTTAGAGAGCATGTATACCGATTTTGAAACTACCCGCGCAAGATGCGAAAGTGTTGGTATGATAGTTTTTTGTGCGTTACTTAACGAAATAGCGCTTATATTCTACATAATAAATTTTGCAAGAATGAAAAACGGAAAAAAGGTAATTTCGCGCATAAACGAGCGTTTAGGCAACAGATAATTTATTATTAGCGAGGTGAAAATTTGCAAACGGTACTAAAAACCGAAGGGGTTAGTAAAAAATATAAAAATACGCTTGCCCTTGACAAAGTAAATATGAATATTTCTGCGGGTGACATTTACGGCTTTGTAGGCGAAAACGGCTCGGGTAAAACTACGCTTATAAGGCTTATTACGGGTCTTGCCTTTGCAGACGAAGGTAAAATTGAGCTTTTTGGCGTTTCGAGCGATTCTCCAGAAATTGTAAAAAAGCGCAAAAAGATAGGCGCCGTTGTAGAAACACCGTCTATTTATCTTAATTTAAGCGCACGCGATAACCTTAAAATTCAGGGAGAGCTTATTGGCGAGCAAAGTGAAGAAAAGATTAAACAGGCACTTGAAACAGTTGGTCTTGCTTCGCTTTATAATGAAAAAAAGCACGCAGGCGATTTTTCTTTGGGAATGAGGCAAAGGCTTGGAATTGCTATGGCGCTTCTTGGAGAGCCTGAATTTATTATTCTTGACGAGCCAATGAATGGACTTGACCCTGCAGGAATAGTAGAAATAAGAGAACTTATTTTAAAGCTTAATAAAGAAAATGGGATAACGTTTTTAATTTCTTCGCATATTTTAAGTGAGCTTGAGCTTGTTGCAACAAAGTACGGAATAATTTCCAAGGGTGCTTTAATAAAGGAAATAACGTCAGAGCAATTGCACGCAGAATGCAAAAAAACTACAAGTATTTGCGCAAAAGACGTCGACGTGCTTATAAAAACAGTAACCGACCTTGGATACGATTTTGAAGTAATAAAAGACGGAATTAAGGTTTTGGGCGAAATGGACTTAAACGAGTTTTTAAAGCGGGCTATTGCTAAAGATGCCCAAATTTTAAGCGTTAATTGCCAGGAAATGTCGCTTGAAGAATATTACTTGGCTTTGGTAGGAGGTGCAAGATAATGCGCGGACTTATTAAAGCAGATTTTAAAAGAGTTTTTGCAGACAAATTACTTTTGGTTATTGCAATTATTGCGGCGGCGTTTGCGGTAATGACTCCCGTTTTATACTCGGTAATTTTTTCTTTTGTAGATATGCCCGACGAATTAACTGCGGGAATGTTTTATGCAAAGTCACAGTTTTTTCAAAGCTTTTCGATTGGGAATAATTTAGGGCTTATAGCACCGGTGCTGCTTGCTATAATTATGTATAAGGATTTTAGCTTTGGCACGGTAAGAAACAAGGTAATAATGGGCAAAACCCGTACGCAGATATTTTTATCGTCGTTTGTTGTAAGCACGGTTATGATAATAGTCATAATGCTTGTGCATGCGTTTTTATCGTTTGGAATAAGCCTGATATTTTTTGAGTATCAGTCCTCGCCGTTTACTTTGGATGATTTTTGGTACTTTTTAACGTCACTTGGGTTTGAAATACTTGCGCTTATTTTTATTGGCGCGCTTTTAGCGTGGCTTTGTGTGGTGGCAAAAAACGTTGGGCTTGTTATCGTTTTATACGTTGCAATAGCGTTTGGACTTGTTATGTTAGGGAGCGTAACGCAGGTTGGCTGTGAATTGATAGAAATGTCGGACGCAAGCGAGTTTGCAAAGCAAGCGCTTAACTTTTTAAACAGAATAAACGTAGGAAATTCGGCATTTTTTATAGGTGCAGTAGAAGAATATAAGCTTGAAGACGTGCTTTATCTGGTTGTTTCGCCCCTGTTTTTTAGTGCGGTTTTGTTTGCACACGGACTGATTAAATTTAATAAAAAAGATCTGAAATAATAAAAAAAGGCACTTCACAGTGCCTTTTTTTATCTTTTTAATCACCGAGGCGAATGTTTATTCCGCCGCCGGAGCCGTTATCGTTATTTATGTTAAGATAGGGCGTAATTGCCTGTGCCATATTTGCAAGGGGCATTGATTGAATAAATACCTTACCGGGTC
>JAZSMS010000066.1:0-8165 GCA_045536015.1 Clostridia bacterium | reverse complement strand
ATGCAATTAACTGCAAGCGGATGCTTGCTTTATTTGCACATTTTAGTGCAATTAACTGCAATAATGGCAACCATTATTAACGATGGTTTTTGCTTTTTATACAAAAAGCCGCAACCACTGCGTGGGTGCGGCTTTTAAGCTTATTAATATAATTTTTTAATAAGGCATTTCGGTTGAAGGGAGCAGCTGGTCTTCATAAACAAAATTACTTTCTTTACCTAAAAAAGACCCTGACATATTACCGTTTGCATCTATTGTTAAGGTTATAATCATCCCATAATAGTCAATAGAAACAACGTTACCTTCTATGGTATAGCTAAAGCTTAAATATGGGGCCTCGCCTATATAAATATCCACCTTGCCGTTGCCGTAAGAAACTAACGTATACATAGCATAATCGGGGTTGTTTTCAGCAAAAGCCTTATACGTGCCGTAAAATCTTTCTTCTTTTGCAGTTGCATAGACGGTTAAAATTGAGCTTGCGCTAAATTCCATAATCTGGTCGTAATCGTTCATCATAAATGCAACGCTTAACGTATCGGTTGCTTTATTATAGCTTCCGCTATACTGCACAGCGCCGTGGTAAGCTGAATTTTCAGGGGCAACGTTATTGCCGTCTATAGTAATTTTGAAAGTGCTGTCATCTATTGACCAATCAAACGGCGTTAAGAAATAACCGTACATATCGAACATACCCTTTCCTTCCCCTTCGGTCCTTTCGTACATAACGAAGGTCGTCCAGTTATATTCATCGTAATATTTCTTTGGCTCTTTAAGGGTATAAGCTTTTCCGTTAAGAGCGCCGATATTAATTGTTCTGTTAGAGTAAATTGCAGTTATTTCGCCATAGCTTTCAAAATTCATTTTTAAAACGTTACCAATGATAACGTATGAGCCATACTCTTTTTCATAGCCGTAACGACTGCTTGTTTCTTCATCCGGCGTATCAAGCTTTTTAACGGTATAAATTACAGCCGTATCGCTTCCGTCAAGATCAATAAACAGCTCGCCATCGCCATAATGGCCGACTTCAGCGCCGTTAGGGGTTGCCTTTACGTAAGAAGCAAAGTTCTTAAAGCCCAAACTGTTTTTATAAATATCCGCGTAAGATTTACCTGCGTTTTCACCGGTCGTTGCCTTGCCTGACGGCACGTAAATAACAGTTTTTGCACTGTTAATAACAGAGAAAATACTGTAATCGGGTTCTTCAATGCCGTTTTCATAAACACCAACGGCAGGCGGCGTTGTGGCTCTTATATAAAATCTTTCTAAAGAATTAGACATACCGAACGCAAGATAACCTATGTATTCTATCGTTGAAGGAATATCTACTATTTTTAAGTTAAAACTGCTTAAAAACGCGCCTTCGCCAATACGTTTAAATCCTTCAGGAAGATATATTCTTGAAATGTAGTTACCAACGAAAAATCCTGCAAAAGCATAATCGTCAATTTCCTTTAACGTTGAAGGAACGTAAAGATTTTTAATAGACGTACAGTTATAAAACACGTATTTACCGATTACTTCAAAGCCTTCCGGCATTGAAACACTCTTAATCCCCGCTAAATTATAAAATGCAAAATCTGCAATCTTTTTAACGCCAACGGGAACAACCACGTGGTCGTAATCTTCGCCTTCTTCGCTAACGTAGCCAAGCAATAAATCACCGTCTACAATATAGCCCGTTTGGTTTTCAAAGCTAACGGGGAAAATCCCTGAAGCGTAATCGCGCATATATAAATGCTTGCGGTATTCTTCGTACGGCTTATTTTCGCCGTTGCCATCGGGAACGTAAATTACAATATCGCTGTAATAAAGCTGCTCGTCATCCTCTAATACGGTAAATAGCGTTTCACCAAGATCACAAGGGGTTTCGCTTTCAAAATAAATCTTCGTCAGATTTGCGCAGTTATAGAACGCCATATCGTCAATTAGCTGAACGCTTTCAGGAATAACGATTTGGCTTATTAAAGTATTTGCAAACGCACCCATGCCTATTTCCATTAAAAATTCGCTTGCAACAAATTCCTCAATTAAGGTGTTGGCAAAGCTTAAGTCGCCAATAGTAATAAGATTTGGGAAGTTTGCTTCCTTTAGTGAAGAACCGAAAAATGCTCTGTCGCCAATAACCTCTACATTTTCAATACCTTCAATGTTTGCATTTATACAAGATTCAAAAGAGCTTTCACCAATGAACGTAAGAATTTCACTGTCAAACACAATACTTTCCAAATACACGCAGCCGTAAAATGCGTTATCGGGGACG
The DNA here is from genome assembly GCA_045536015.1 of Clostridia bacterium. Taxonomy (GTDB): domain Bacteria; phylum Bacillota; class Clostridia; order Christensenellales; family QALW01; genus JAZSMS01. Next base: position 5,899 of record JAZSMS010000066.1, on the reverse strand, counting down.
ACTTCTGAATTACGCACGGTAACTTTTTTTAGCGAAGTTGGAATTGCGGTATAAAGATGTACCGTAACGTCTTCACTGCCCATTGTTATTGCAATACCATCCGCATGAAAGGCGTTAAGCGCGTAATTTGAACAACCGAACAGATAAGAAAAGTAAGAAGTGTCCGTATAATATGCCGACGCACCGATGAACGGGAGTGAGATTTCTTCCAAAAAGCACTCGCCGGGCATTACCGCCTGTCTTCCTTCACCGATATCATAAAGATAAAGCTTTTGAGCAAATGCGCCGTAACCAATTTCTTTAACAGAATTTGGAATATCTAATTTTTCAATTGCAGGACAGTCAAAGAACGCCCCTTCACCAAGCGTCTGCACGCTGTTACCGAAGTTAACCTTCTTCAAGCTGTGACAGGAGCGGAATGCGTATTCTTCCACCGTAATCAGGCTATCGCTAAACGTTACTTCAGTTATCACAGAACCTTCAAAGGCATCTTTTTTGATGGTTTCCACCTTAAGACCGCTATAGTAAACGGGAATTACAACGCTTGTGCTTTCACCTTGGTATCCAACAACAGCGCCGCCTTCAAACAGAAGACCTTGTACATAGCTGTTTTCGTAAACCTCAACTGAAGCATCTACTACGCTTTCGCCATTATATAGAACACCCTCTGCCGTATACCACCCGTCAAAAACCAAGGTTGTTGCAGGCGTTATGTTTTGGAATAACGTTCCGCCTGGCTGCTCCTTTTCTTCAGTCGTACCGTCTGCATAATGATAAGTTACGGTTATATTTGCCCTTTTCCATTTTGCAGTTAAAATGATATCTTCTTCTACGTTTGCAGAAAAATCAAATTCATCTTCACCCAAATACCAACCGTCAAACAGATATTCGCCGTTGGTTGGATTATCCGGCTTTTGTGCGTTTAAGCCTTTGTCTATTACCTGTTCGCTAACAGCGCTACCACCGTTAGAATCAAAGATAATTTTTACTTGCTTTATCCAGCTTGCCTTTATCGTTACATCACTTGTAACAGCAGAAGAAAAGTCGTAAACCTGATTGTTCAAATACCAGTTAATAAACCTATAGCCTTCTTTTTTAGGATTTGTCGGTTGGCTTACGGCATCGCCTTCGTTAACAGTTTGAGCAGCCACCGTGCTTCCGCCATCGGTATCAAAGGTTACCGTATACTGGTTTGTCTTTGGCGCACACATCCAAACGAAGCAAGCAACGCAAGCAATGCAAGCAATAAGGATTATTGCTAATAAATATACTTTCCTTTTCATAATATCCCTTAAAATAAACCGCGAAAAATTTATTCTTTTTTCGCGGTTTAGTGTTGTCTGTTTTTAGTTATTATGCCCTTTCAACTGAAATAGAGCCGCCCATAAAGCCTGCATCTGAAGTCATAACACCGTCTGCATAGGTAAACACTGTCACACCCATATCATGAGTAACCGTTACGATATTGCCTGAAACAGTAACTGCAGTAATTTCAACAGTCATTGAATCAAAAGCTGCATTTCCCGTTCCGTCAGCATTTATTACCATATAGCCTGCAAATTCCATACCATAAAAGCTTTCTGAGCCTTCGTATCTGCCTGCGATATCGGCAACCGTTATAGCCCTTTCAACTGTAAGTGTACCCCATACAAAGCCCATATCTGAAGTCATAACGCCATCTGCATAAGTAAACACGATTGAATAATCCATTGTTTCGACAACTGCACTTAAAGTAACCTTATTGCCGTTAATAGCAATAGCAGTTACTGTAAATTCCGTGGAATAAGTACCGGCTTCGTCAACGTAGACACCGCTGCCGGTTCCGTCTTCTTTTAACGTAAAGGAATAATCGTAGTTACCCCACTCGGTAATTTCCTTACCTTCCCATGAGCCGGCGATATCATCCATAGTAATAGGTTCTTGAGGAACAACAACTTTTTCTGTAAGAGCTAAAGCACCACCCATTACGCCGATACCAACGAATTTTTCACCGTCATATACGAGAACACCTTCCATACCGTAATAGCTTAAAACTAATTTATTGGAAAGCTCTACAACGTCAAGCTTTGTTATCTCGCCAAACATATCTATTTCTACGCTAATACCTTCATCTGTTACGGTTAGCGTATAAAGAATGCTCATTCCACTAAAGTCTTCTGCGCCTTCATAAACGTTTGCAAGCTCTGCTACAACAATGTTGCTGGAGGCAAGCTCAATAGTACCTTCAGAGCCGCTATTTATACCTGTTGCAACAAGTTTGCCTTCTTTCATTTTGAATTCGTGCGTTTTACCGTCGTAAGACATAACCAATCTGTTGTTTTCAACGGCAAAGCCCGTAATAGTCATAGGTATTTCATAGCCATACATTGTATAAGAACCGCTACCTGTTCCGTCTGTATTAATAACAATTGAATAGGTTGCAAAACTCATACCGTACGCAATTTCTTCGCCCGCCCAAGTACCGATTACGTCTTCAAAAATAAGTTCTACTTCGTAAACAGCAACCAAATCAACGGGACCAGTAACAGGAGCTTCAAAATCATATTTGCTTTCACCGGCATACCAACCAACGAAAACAAGACCTTCTTTTTCAGGGTCAGCTGGCTTTTGAGCCTTTCCGTTATAATTTACGGTTTGGTCTTCAATTGCTTCTGCTCCGTCCGTATTAAAGGTAACCGTGAAAGTCTTAATTTGCCATTTAGCAACGATTTCAATACTTTCGGTAACGGCGCTCGCAAAGTCGTATTCGTTTTCGCCAACGAACCATCCCGCAAAGTTATACCCTACTTTTTCAGGGTCAGCAGGCTTTTGAGCCTTTCCGTTATAGTTTACAGTTTGGCTGTCAACAGTATTACCACCGTCCGTATTAAAAGAAACGGTGTATTCTATTGCGGAAAACTTTGCAACTAACGTGATATTTTCTGTTACAGGTGTGGCAAAATCATATTCGTTTTCACCAATAAACCAACCAACAAAGTCGTAACCTGCAACGTCAGGATCTTCAGGCTTTTCAACCGTAGCATTGTTGCGAACGTCCACTTCTTTGTTTTCAATTATACCTGCACCGTCAAAGGTAACGGTGTGAACAGCTACTTCGCCACATGCAATAAAGCAAAAAGCGAAAATAATAGTAATCAAACCTACTAAAATACTTTTTTTCATAATTCTCTCCTTCAGGGTTTATCAGTTTTTGCCACAAACGTAAAAAACTGACCAAAATAAAAAGTATAGAAGCATTGTACCATATTTTATCGCATAAAAACAAATGATTTTAAGTCTACTACATAAAAAAATGCATATTCTTTAATAATAATTAATTAAAACTGTATATTTTTCAATCATATTCATAAAAATTGCAGTTTACTGCATATCAATCAACCATAAAAAACGCCCCGTAAGCAACAATGCGCGTTTTAATTGGCGCGCGTTCTGCCCGCACGTAATAAAAAACATCTTTAATGAGAATAGCGCAGCATAAAATCTCTTTATCTAAAACCAAGGATTTCCCTACCCTGCGCCGCCTATAAATGCCGGGGCTTATCGGTATGGGTAACAACCCAATGGTTGGCGCAACCGTAGCCGTTGCAGTTGCTATTGAAGAAGGCTTTAAGGCTTAATTAACTTAATTAACTTTATAAACTTAAAAGGCTTTTGGGTAGTCCCAAAAGCCTTTTTTTGTTTGCTTTATATGTGGTTTATTATCCAAAAAGTGCCGCTATAGGTCGATTAACGGCGTTTTTTAATGTCAATAACTTAAAGACAAGCAAGCGTTAACCGATTTCGATAACGTCGCCTTCGCACATAACAACGTAAAGCATTTCTTCAATATTTTCACAAAGCATGCCGTTATAAACGATATACTTAACGTTTGAAACGTCACCAAAGTATTCGTAAATCAAATCAGATAAATTAAAGTATGGTACGAAAATAAATTCTCCGTTTAAGGTTACGTTAACGCCCATACCGCCGCCAATGTCTCCGCCGCCGATGCCACCTTCGCCACCGATACCGTCATCACCACCTTCGCTGCCGTTGTCGGTTCCGTCATCTTTGCCGTTCGAGCCTTCCATTTCTTCTTTAATCCTTATACATTCTTCACAAACGTCAAGGTGCTCACCTGCGACGCCGTAAGTTGCAACTAAAATTTGGTTGCAGTCGTTACACTTGTAGTGCATTGGCATACCGCAGTAGGTATCATAATATTCTTCAATGTTTTCATGGTCGCATTGACCGTGAACGTGGCCTGCACAAAGTGATTTGGAGCAGCCGTCCTCGCTGCAAACGCCGTGGCTGCCTAAACTTGCAATACCGTGACAATCTGCACAAATTTCAAAAGGATAGTTCATATAGGCAAAAAGCCTGCTGCTTGCGCCTTCGTTAGAGCCGTCTTCCCAATATTGATATGAGTTTTCAATAGAGAAATATGAAATCTTGGTGGTATCAATTTGTAAAGCGTTCCCGTAAAAATCAATGTTTGTATCCAAATGACTTCTGTAAAAAACGGTTGACGCGGTAGGAACAAATTCGATTACGAAATCGGTGATACGGCTTGCAGTTGCAGTTATGGTTGCAACTTCGACATAGCCGTAGTCATCTTGCGCCTTAAGCTTATAATCTAACCTTGCGTAATTACTGTGCTCGTCGTAATACAAATCAAGCCTTACCCAAACGTCGCCGATTTTAGTTCTTAACTGCGCAGTATATTCAACAGGTCTGATAAATGCTGTGCTGAAATAGTCAAAACAGCACGTTCCGCAACCGTTTTCGCTGCTTAAGCAACCAACGCAGACTTTGTCGCTATATAAATAGCCGCAGTTTAAGCAAGCCGGAACACCGTTTTCGATTCTGTGGCCTAACGGTGGGATTTCAGCATAGCCGTTTTCAAGCTTGATGTAGGTTGTGCCTTCAATGCGGTAGGTAATATCGCACATACCACATTGATAGGTATCATAAAAGCCCGGGTGATCGCAAGATGGAGCAAAGCCTTCATAATAGGTTACTTCGTTAGTACATTGCGGACAGTAGGTTGTTAAGTCTTCAAAATTGCATTCACAGCAATTCAAGCAGCTGCTGCAATGTGAGCAAAGCTCTTTAACCAACGTTTGACAGGTATTACAGAAATGCCCGTCCTGCTTATCGCCGTTGCAGTCGCCACACTCAACGAAAAGTGTAATTGATGCGGACGTTGGGTCATAATAGAAATATTTTTCGCAAACTTCGCAGTAGTAGTGATCGTAATAATCAGCCCAAGCGCAGATGACTTCTTCCCTGCCGACAGGGATAAGACCTTCAGCGGTGTGGTTGCAGACCTTTTCGGTGCCGCCTTGGTTGCCGCACTTATCGTGGTTGCCTGAACATACGTATTCGCCGCAATATTCGCAAAGAGCATGTACTTCGTTTACGCTGATCGTTTTGCCGCAGCCTTCGCAAACGTATTCTTCTTTAGATGAATCGTTGTTATCTGACGAAGAATTACCAGTCCCCGTGCTTGAAGAGCCGCCCGTACCGGAATCTGAAGAAGTGCCCGTGTCGGAGCCTGAAGAGCCGCTGACGTCTTCAATACCCGAAGAGCTTTGCGTGCCATCATCAGGTGTTGACGGTGTACTACCGCATGCCGTAAGCGAAAAAACAACGCAAAGCATAGCTGATAAAATAAGCGCTAAAATAATTTTACCTTTCATAAATTTCTCCTGAAATTTTTTGATACAAATTTATTATATTGAAAATTCTAATAAAAGTAAAGTAAAAACTTTAATCTTTTGGCTTTTTATTTGTTTACGTAAGCCAATCACCCCATACGTACCCGCATAAATATATGCCAACTTAACCATTAACGCTTGCGAAAAGGTCGTTTTATGCATAAATATGAAAATGCCCACGGATAATTCCGTGGGCATTT
>JAZSMS010000106.1:0-10346 GCA_045536015.1 Clostridia bacterium | reverse complement strand
TACTTATTTCGGCTGATATCGGCGTTAGCGCAACGCAAGATATAATTGCTTCGCTAAAGACAAAGGTTAAACAAGAAAAAATAGGTGATAGCGAAAAAATTTACGAGCTATTGCGCGAGCAAATTACTCAAATTTTAACTTTGGGTGAGAAAAAACAAGAAGAATATCCTCTTATAATGCTTGTTACAGGTGTTAACGGAGTAGGAAAGACTACTGCAATAGGAAAGCTTGCAAACTTTTATATTAATAATGGCAAATCGGTTATGGTTGCCGCGGCAGATACTTTCAGGGCAGCGGCAGTCAGCCAGCTTGACCTTTGGGCTAAAAAAAGCGGTGCATACATTGTTAAAGGTACCGATGGTGCAGACCCTTCGGCAGTTGTTTTTGATGCTATCGCAAGTGCCAAAGCTAAAAAAATCGATGTTTTAATTTGTGATACTGCGGGTAGACTTCATAATAAGAAAAATCTTATGGATGAGCTTTCAAAGATTCAGCGAATTATAAATCGCGAATATCCCGAGGCTATGCGCCAAAACATTATCGTTTTAGATGCAACCTGCGGTCAGAATGCACTTTCACAGGTTAAAGGCTTTTCCGAAGCAGTTGACGTAAACGGAATTATTTTAAATAAGCTTGACGGAACCGCAAAGGGCGGTATAGCTGTTGCTATTGCAAAAGAAATGTCGATTCCGCTTCTTTATATTGGTGTTGGCGAGGGCATTGACGATTTACGCCCGTTTGACGCTAAGGATTTTGCCGCAAATATTATTTAATTTTTGCTTGACAAAAAACGTTAATAGATATATCATATGTGCTGTAAAACATTTTTGCTTTACAGCATTTTTCTTTTTTCGGGGGCGTTTTTATGGATTCGGGCTTTGAAATTGCTATTTTGCTTGATATTTATGAAAAGCTTTTAACCGAAAATCAACAAAAAATTATGCGTATGCGCTACGATGAAGATATGTCACTTGCCGAAATTGGCGAGATTTTATCTGTTTCACGTCAGGCAGTGCGCGATGCTATTTGCAAGGCAGAAACAAACCTTCATTTTTATGAAAGCGCTCTCTGTATTGCAAAAAAGGATAAGACGCTTAAAAATATTATTGCAAGTATTGATAAAACTGACGCAAATGCGCAAATTATTAACGAGCTTATTAAGCTTACGGAGGAATAATTAATGGCTTTTGAGGGCTTAACCGAAAAACTTCAAAAAGTATTTAAAAATCTTAAAAGCCACGGAAAGCTTTCTGAGGGCGACGTTAAAGAGGCAATGCGCGAAGTTAGAATGGCTTTGCTTGAGGCTGACGTTAACTTTGCGGTTGCACGTGATTTTGTTAAAAAAGTTACCGAAAAGGCAGTAGGTGAAGAAGTTTTAAACAGCTTAACACCGGGGCAGCAGGTAATTAAAATAGTTAATGAAGAGCTTATTGCTCTTATGGGTTCTACACATTCCAAGCTCACCGTTTCTTCTGCGCCGCCAACAGTATATATGCTTTGCGGTCTTCAGGGTGCAGGTAAAACTACTATGTGCGCTAAGCTTGGCGGTCTTTTAAAAAAGCAAGGCAAAAAGCCCTTACTCGTTGCTTGTGATATTTACCGTCCTGCCGCTATTGAGCAGTTAAAGGTAGTTGGTGAGCAAATGGAGCTTACTGTTTTTGAAAAAGGCACGCAAAGTGTTGTAAAGACGGCAAAAGAAGCTATTGCTTATGCAAAAAGCTATATTTATGATACTGTTATTATTGATACTGCGGGTCGTTTGCATATTGACGAAGAGCTTATGCAAGAGCTTGCGGATATTAAAAAAGAAATTCGTCCAACCGAAATCTTACTTACTGTTGATGCTATGACGGGTCAGGATGCAGTTAACGTTGCACAGACTTTTAACGAAAAATTGGGCATTGACGGCGTAATTTTGACAAAGCTTGATGGTGATGCAAGAGGCGGTGCCGCAATGAGCGTTAAAGCCGTTACTGGCAAACCGATTAAGTTTTCGGGTATTGGCGAAAAGTTAACCGATATTGAGGTTTTCCACCCCGACAGAATGGCATCAAGAATTCTTGGTATGGGTGATGTGCTTTCTTTAATTGAAAAAGCGCAGGAAAACTTTGACGAAAACGATGCAGAAAAGCTTATAGACCGAATTAAGAAAAATAAGTTTGATCTGCAAGACTTTTTAGATCAATTTAAACAAATGCGTAAAATGGGCTCAATGAAGGACATTTTAAAATCACTTCCACAGATGCCCGGCGTTGATACTCGTGCTCTCTCCCAGCAAGAAATTGATGAAAAACGCATTGACAGAATAGAAGCTATTATCCTTTCGATGACTAAAAAAGAACGTAAAAATCCCGATATTTTAAACGCATCTCGCCGCAGAAGAATTGCAAAGGGAAGCGGTACAAGCGTTCAGGAGGTTAATCAGCTTATAAAGCAATTTGAACAATCAAAGGCTATGATGAAGCGCTTTGGTATGTTTTCAAAGGGCCGCAAATTTAGATAAGTTATAAACTTAATATAAAAAATTATTTTTCGGAGGAAAAAACAATGGTAAAAATCAGACTTCAAAGACAAGGTGCAAAGAAGAAACCCTTCTATCGCGTAGTTGTTTCGGAGAGCAGAAACGCTCGTGGCGGTAAGTACATCGCAAACGTAGGCTATTACAATCCTATGACTGATCCTGCAGAGATCAAAATCGACGTTGATGCTGCTAAAGAGTGGATTGCAAAGGGTGCACAACCTACTGAAACTGTTAGCAAGCTTTTAAAAATAGCTGGCCTCGAATAATCGGTGGCAAGTATGGAAGCACTTGTAGAATATATCGTTAAAGCTTTAGTTAACGACGTAGATCAGGTAAACGTAACTCGTGTTGAACGCGACGACGCTACCGTTATCGAGGTTCGTGTAGCAAAGGACGATATGGGCAAGATAATCGGCAGACAGGGCAAGGTAGCAAAGGCTATACGTTCTGTTGTTAAAGCCGCAAGTATAAAAGAGCCCAAGCGCGTTATCGTTGACATAATCTAAAATGAATTTTGTCAGAATAGGCATTGTTGCCAAGCCCCAGGGAATAAGGGGCGAAATTAAAATTAATTCCCTTACAGAACGTTTAGAGCGCTTTTTGGACCTTAAAGAGATTTATCTTGAGGATAAGGGACAATATTTTCATTACAACGTAAAAGGCACCCGTCTTGCAGGCGAGTGTGCCTTTTTATTCCTTGAAAAGATCTATTCTCGTGATGATGCGGAAAAATTAAGAGGAAAATACGTTTGCGTAGAACGTGCTAATGCGATTGAGTTGCCCGATGGCAGATATTTTATATTTGATATTATCGGGTGTGATTGTGTTACAAAAAAAGGGGAGAGCCTTGGAAAAATTACCGACGTTCTTCAACCCGGTGCAAACGATGTTTACGTTGTAAAAGGTAAAAACGGCGAAATTTTAATTCCTGCCGTTAAATCTTTTGTGCTTGATATAAACGTCGAATCAAAAAAAGTTACGGTAAACGAAGAAATGCTTGAAGAGGTTGCGGTGTATGAAGATTAGTGTTTTAACCGTCTTTCCCGAAATGGTTGAGCCGCTACTAAACGCAAGCATTTTAGGACGCGCCCAAAAAAGTGGTATTCTGGATATCGAAGTGATAAATATCCGTGATTTTGCCGATAATAAGCACCATAATACCGACGATTATCCTTTTGGTGGTGGCGTTGGTATGCTTATGATGGCACAACCGATTTTTTCGGCGTTTGAAAAGATAAAAACCGAAAATTCGCTTTCAATTTATCTTTCTCCGCAGGGCAAAGTCTTTAATAGTGAAATGGCAAAAGAGCTTTCAAGAGAAAAACATTTGATTTTTCTTTGCGGTCACTACGAGGGCGTTGACCAAAGAGTTATTGATAACTTAATTGATCGCGAAATTTCTATTGGCGATTACGTTTTAACCGGTGGAGAGCTTGCCGCAGTAGCTGTAATTGACGCAACTGCACGTTTTATTGAAGGTGTTTTAGGAAGCAACGTCAGTGCACACGACGATAGCTTTTCCGACGGACTTTTAGAAGCACCGCAGTATACGCGTCCTGCTGACTTTAACGGCTTGATCGTTCCCGAGATTCTACTTAGCGGAAATCATAAGGAAATTGCCGCGTGGCAGAGGGAAAAACAGCTTGAAATAACATTAATGAAGCGACCGGAGCTACTAGAAAAAGCTAAATTATCGGAAAAAGACATTAAATTTTTAGAAAAACTTAAAAATAACTAAAAAACACTTGCCAAAAAATGTTTAATATGGTACATTATTAAGGCAAAATACGGATGGTCCGCTTAGCCGCTTTTAGCGAGTTAATGAACATCTATGAGGGATAAGGAGATAAAATGGAACTTATTAAGGCTATTGAAGCAGAACAGCTTCGCAGCGACATTCCCGAATTTCACATTGGTGACACAGTAAAGGTAATGGTTAAGGTTGTTGAAGGCACCCATGAGCGTCTTCAGGCTTTTGAAGGAACCGTTATCGCACGTAGAAACGGCAGTGCTCGCGAGACTTTTACCGTTCGTCGTGTAGCTTACGGCGTTGGCGTTGAGCGTACGTTCCCCGTACATTCGCCCCGTTTAGGTAGCATCACGGTTGTTCGTCGTGGTCGTGTTCGCAGAGCAAAACTTTACTATCTTCGTGATCGTATCGGTAAAGCTGCTAAAGTTAAAGAGTTACAGTAAATTAAAAAAGAGTGCTATCTGCACTCTTTTTTAATTTTTATAAAAATAACAAATTTTTTTGTGCAAGATTTGCCATTATTTTTGACTTTTACTATTGACGAAACTACTTTTGAATAGTATAATTGTTGTATACTATTATGGGGGTTTACTATGAAAAAGATTTTAAACATTAACAGCCTTTTTACAAAGATAATTCTTGCAGTACTTTCGTTTGCTGTTATCATTTCAATTTTTATTCCGTATATGAACATTTCGGCAATTGATTTGGTACGCGATATTAATACTGAAGAAAAAACTATCGATATTTATATTGGTAAAAGCAACCCAACGGTTAATATTGTTAACGAATTTAACAGAGCTCGTCCTATGCTTATCTACATAGATGAAGAACGTTCGGAAACTGTTTCAGAAAAAATTCCGACTCCTAATCAAGTTAACACTTATTGGATAGAGTTTTTTGCTTATGGCAGAGACATGAATTCTGATAGCGATGAGCTTGGATACGTTTCTGTTGGTTTTTATAAACTTATCCTTAATAAAGGAACAAAAGACGAAACAAAATGTCAGCTTTCTCTTGACAGAAAAAATAAAGTTATTACCGTTAATAACATTCCCAATAAAGAAGAGTTTGAGTCTTCCCGTATTATCAATACCTCTTCAATGTGGTGTAAGTATGATAACGCAAATGTTCGCGTTCTCGAAAAAAGAGAAACTGATAACGAGGTTACAAACCTTTCACTTCAGGAAGGCGAAACCAAACGTATGTTTATTGCAGTTTCATTACGTTCTGAAATAGATTCTAAAGGTGAAGAAAACGAAGTTTACTATCCTCTTGATATGTATGATCTTCTTGTATACCGTGATAATTTAAAGAACGTACTTCCTACTGTTGGTGAGATTGGCCTTGGCATTTCTTCGCTTCAGCTTTCTGCAAAAAAAGGCGCTGCTACCTTAAACAATACAGATACCTATATGTTTGTATTTTTAATTGCTGCAGCACTTTCAACCATACTTGCATTTGTCGTTCCTGCAAAGTTTAAGATTGTTTCAACCATTATTTCGGCTATTTTAGGTCTTGGACTTATCGTTGTTCCTGTTTTGGACTACGTATTATTCTTTGGACCAAACAAGTTTGCTTTTGCACCCGGTTTCTTTATTTTGATAGCGTTGGGTGTTCTAATCCTTCTCGCTGCGGCATTTAACTTCTATCGCGAAAATGACGAATATCGTAAAGAGCAGATAAGACTTTACGGCGAGGATGTTTTTAAGAAGAAAAAGAAGAATTAATAATTAGCCCCGAAAAACTCGGGGCTTTTATTTTGAGGTATTTATGAGAGTAGTTATAGGTATGTCCGGTGGGGTAGACTCCTCAGTTGCGGCTTATTTGTTAAAGCAACAAGGGTATGACTGCGTTGGTGTATTTATGAAGAATTGGGATGATGAAAAAGACGGTCAGTGCACTGCACAGCAAGATTACGACGACGTGCGCGCAGTTTGTGATAAAATTGGTATCCCTTATTATTCGGTTAATTTTGAAAAAGAGTACTGGGACAAGGTATTTAAACTTTTTTTACAAGAATATTCGGCAGGCAGAACCCCTAATCCTGATGTTTTATGTAATAAAGAGATTAAGTTCGATGCATTTTTAAACTTTGCACTTTCAATGGATGCTCAGGCAATAGCCACGGGGCATTATGCTAACGTTGAAAAGCGTGACGGTCTTATGACACTTTTGCGTGCAACCGATTTAAACAAGGATCAAACGTATTTTTTGTATGCCCTTAATCAAAAACAGCTTGCGCCCGTAATGTTTCCAATCGGAAAATTATTAAAACCCGATCTGCGTGAAATTGCACAAAAATCGGGTCTTGAAACATGGAAAAAGAAAGATTCAACAGGTATTTGCTTTATTGGCGAACGTCGCTTTAGAGAATTTTTAGCAACGTATCTGCCTGCAACAAAAGGTGATATTTTATCGCTTTCGGGCAAAAAAATTGGTACACATGACGGTGCTATGTATTATACGATAGGGCAACGACACGGTCTTGGTATCGGCGGCAGTGCCGACAGTAGTGGAGAGCCTTGGTTTGTTGTAAAAAAAGACGTTAAAAACAACGTAATTTACGCCGCACAGGGCGAACACGAGTTGTTGTATACTTCCTCGTCAAAAGCCTCGCAAATAACGTTTATTTCTGGCGAGGCACCCTCAAAAAGCTTTGATTGCACGGCAAAATTCCGTTACCGTCAGCCTGACCAAGAGGTTCACGTTGAAATTTCGGGTGACGAAATGTTTATAACTCATAAAGATAAACAACGTGCAGTAACACCGGGTCAATCGGTTGTGCTTTATTCAGGTGATGTTTGTTTAGGCGGTGGCGTTATTGACGAAACATTTTTATAAAAATCTGATAAATCTTGTGCTAAATTGTGACTTTCTTTGATATTCCAGTGCACAGGAAGAAGATTTTTATACTTTTTAAAACGGTTATCAAGCAATAAAATAAAACCTTTATCTTCTGCTTTTCTTATAAGTCTGCCGGACGCCTGGCAGACTTTATTCAATCCCGGATATAAGTATGCATATTCAAAGCCTTTATCAATTTTATCAAAGTATTCTTTAATATTTTCGCGTTCTTGATTAAATTGGGGGAGTGCAACACCTACGATAACTATCCCCGAAAGATTTAAAAATTCTATCCCTTCACTAAAATGGCTACCCATAACGCAAAACGCGCAGTTTTTACCGCTAATAAAACGCTCTAAGAAATTTGCCTTATCGTCGGCGTTCATTTGTGATTCCTGTTTTAAAACGGCAAAATCACACAATTCATAAACGCTTTCTAAAAACTTATATGATGGAAAAAATACAACGATACTTTTTTGTGCATTTTCTATACACAATTTGATTTTTCTTGCAATTTTTTCGTAATAAAATTCTCGTTTTTCATATCTGGTATCGATACTGTAATCAGCAAGCACCAAAAGATTTTGAGCGTCAAACGGATAGGGTAGGGAATAGCCAAATACTTCAGTTTTAGGCAGAATACTATTTTTATAAAACTCGTACGGCGAAAGCGTAGCAGAATATAAAATTGTAGAATTTCCTTTACTGATTGATTCCTCTAAAAAAGGCGAGGCATCAAGACACTGGATAATAACCGAATCTTCGGTACAATACGTTTTAAAATTTTCGTTCAACGTTGAGTAAATTGTACTAAAACGCACAAGTTCCTGAGTAAAAAGCGAAATTGACGGGGGAGTAATTACTTCCTGCGCACTTTCTAGGCAAGAAAGCATAGCAAAAACGATATCCTTAAGCTCGTTTTCCTGCTTTAAAAACTTGTTAACCTGCGTGTTTAACTTTGTTAATCGCTTATATAGTTTGTTGCTTTTATCAAGCTCTGCCTTTACTTTTTTTATTTCTTTTTTACTTATTGAGGAAGAAAACATATCTCTTCCGCGCTCGATAAGGTTATGCGCTTCATCAATTAAAAAGACGTATTTTCCCGGCTCATCAAACAAGCGGCGGATATATACGCAGGGATCAAACAAATAATTATAGTCCGCAATAATAATTTGGGCAAATTCGCTTAATTCAAGCGAAAGCTCGTAGGGGCAAATTTGATGCTTTTGAGCAAGCTCTTTAATTTTTTCTGCCGAAAAATCATCAAAAGATAAAATTTCTTCAAGCGCGTTATGTAATTTAGGGTAAAAATCAAACGCATACGGGCATTTTTCAGGATTGCAGTCAACGTTTTCCATTAAGCAAGCCTTGTTTTTTGCCGTAATAGTAAGTGATTTTACGCTTAGACCCTTATTTCGCATCAAATCAATCGCTTGTGCATTTACACCAATAGTCTGATTTTTTGCGCATAAGCATATAATTTTTTGGTCTTTTTCGGCAGCTTTAACGGCAGGAAAAAGTGTCATTATAGTTTTTCCGCTACCGGTCGGTGCCTGAATAAATAAATTTTTGTTTGTTTTTACGGCAGAAAACACTTGTGCAGCACCTTCGCGCTGGGAAAGACGGAATTTTTTAAACGGAAAGGGAAGAGACAACTTTGTTTTTTCAAATTCTTCTTCACTTTTTTGCTTAATTTTAAGAATTTTTATATATTCATCCGCCATAGCCTCAACTACGGGTTTCAAGGAATCAAAATTAAACGAATATTCAAAATCGACTATTTCATCGTCTTCAAGACAAAAATAGCTTAACTTACCTTTAATTGCGCTTAAATTATTGTTTAATGCGTAAATATAAGCGTAAATCATCATTTGTGCTTTATGAGCCTTTTTAATGGGCGATTCAATAGATAAAGCACTTATAAACGTAGATTTAATTTCGTGAATACAATAGTTCTTTTTATCAAATATAATTCCGTCGGCTCTGCCTGAAATTTTTAAGGTTATATTTTCGCGCACAAAGGTAATATCAAGCGGAACTTCGCGCTGATATTTTATATTTTCGTCTTCGGAATAGACGTTTTGAAGTTTTTTATGCGCGCGCGAACCGATGTGCATTCGCTCTAAGCTGGGCATTGCGCCAAGCGAGCCTTCAGGAAAGCAAAATTCGGCTAAATCACCTGCGGATATTTGATAAAAATTCATTGTTTTTCCCTTAAGGTTACTGCTTTTGCAGCAAGACGACGGTTTTCTTCCTGCATTGCGGCATAATGTCGCCGTGTTGTGTTTACGTCTTTATGTCCTAACACATCAGCAACAAGGTAGATATCTCCGGTTTCGTTATAGAGTGTTGTGCCATAGGTAGAACGAAGCTTGTGCGGGGTTATCTTTTTAAGCGGTGTAATTATTTTACTGTATTTTTTAACTAAATTCTGCACCGCACGGGTTGAAATTCGCTTGCCCTGAAGCGATAAAAAGAATGCATCCGTCTCGTCGGCACCGCGCATAGAGGCTCGTTCTTCAAAATAAGAATTAAGCGCCTCGGCGGCTTCGTCACTAATATATAAAACTGTTTGATTTCCGCCTTTTCGCGTTATTTTAATGCTCATATTTCTAAAATCAATATCATTACAATTAATTCCAACACATTCGCTTACACGTATTCCTGTGCTTAAAAATAGCGTAAGCATAGCCAGATCACGCGCTTTTGTAAGCGTATGGAACTGTTTTTGCTTTTCCGTTAAGCCTTCTCCTGACTCAACCTCGTCAAGAAGCTTTGCAATTTCATCAACATCAAGCCTGATTATCGCTTTTTCGTGAATGCGGGGAAGAGTCAGCAGGGAAGCGACATTAGATTCGATATCGCCGCTTTTGTAAAAATATTTAAACATAGTTCTTATTGCGGCAATTTTGCGAGCCTTACCGGTTTCTTTATTTTCAATAAGCTCGTCTTTTTCGTTGGTATAAAGTGAAATATGATTTAAAAATTCTTCTATATCGTGCAGAGTAATAGCATTTAAATCAGACAATTTAAATTCTGAAGCCTGCTTATTTGTTTTTTTTGCAAAATATTCAAAGAAGAGCCTTAAATCGTAAGCATAGTTTAAGCGTGTAAGCGGACCGGTATTATTTTGAATGCCGATAAAAAGTGTTTTACAAAACTGCGGAAGATCTTCAATTACTCGTTTCAATTTTTCATTTGTAGTTTGATTTCTGGATAAGAAATACG
>JAZSMS010000089.1:0-2413 GCA_045536015.1 Clostridia bacterium | reverse complement strand
TGCTTGAAATAGGCTACCGTAGCCAACTTAAGTCGCAAGGAAAGATAAAATATTACGGTGGTAAAAGCGAATTTTTATCGCGTGGATATTTTGACGGTGTAGATATTGCCTTTATGGTGCATACCGCTTCATTATTTATGGTGCGTGGCGGCTCGGTAGGTTGTATAGCAAAGCAAGTTGTTTACAAAGGTACTGCAGCACATGCGGGAGGTTCGCCTTGGCTTGGAAAAAACGCGCTTTATGCGGCAACATGCGGCTTAAATGCAGTAAATGCTCTGCGCGAAACGTTTAAAGAAAGCGATATAATTCGCGTTCATCCAATTATAACCTCGGGCGGCGCGATGGTTAATGCTATCCCCGAAACCGTTACTTTAGAAAGCTATATCAGGGGCAAAACTTTTGAGGGTATAGTTGATGCAAACAAAAAGGTTAATAGGGCGCTTTGCGGTGCGGCGCTTTCACTTGGCACAAACGTTGATATAATTGATATTCCTGGTTATGCGCCGCTTATAAATGACGGAAATTTAATTCAACTTACCATTTCTGCGGCAAAGGAAGTTTTGTCGGAATATGAGTTTGAAGATTATCGCGGTGCAACGGGTTCGGGCAGTACTGATATGGGTGATTTGTCCTGTATAATGCCGGTTGTTCATCCGTATTGCGCAGGTGCAAGCGGAATAGGCCACGGTAATAATTATAAAATAGCCGATCCCAATTTAGCGTGTATTTCAAGTGCAAAATTACAGCTTGGTTTATTATATGCGTTATTATCAGAAAATGCAAAGCAAGCCCGAAAAGTTTTAGCAGAGTTTAAGCCACGCTTTGCATCAAAAGAAGAATATTTAAATTATATGGCTAGCCTTAATGCAAGCGGTGATAGAATAGAATACTTAGAAAATGAAGCAAAAATTAAGCTTTAATAAGGAGAAATAAAATGAAAAAGGTTTTAGCATTTGACTTTGGTGCTTCTTCCGGACGCGCCATATTAGGAACGTTTGATAACGGAAAAATTACACTTGAAGAACTGCATCGTTTTTCTAACGACCCTGTAAGTGTTAACGGACATTTTTATTGGGACGTTTTAAGATTGTTCCACGAGATAAAGCAGGGTATTTTAGCTTGTGCAAACGCGGGACACAAGGATATTGCCGCAATAGGTATTGATACTTGGGGCGTAGACTTTGCGCTTATAGATAAAGATGGCGAAATGCTTGCAAACCCATACCACTACCGTGATTTTACGCAAGAAAATATGAATAGTGCCATAGAAGAGCTTGGCAAAGAAAACATCTATTCTAAGACCGGTATACAGTTTTTAACGTTTAATACTATATTCCAGTTTTATTATCTTAAAAAGAACAAGCCCGAAATTTTTGACAGGGCAGAGCATTTTTTGATGATTCCCGATTTATTTAACTATATGCTTACGGGAAAAATGGCAAACGAGTATTCTAACGCTTCGACAACACAGCTTTTAAACCCCGTTAAAGGCGATTGGGAATTTGAGCTTATCGACGCACTTGGCGTAGATAAAAAGTTGTTTAAAAACATCGTTGATGCAGGCACCGTTTTAGGTACGCTTTCGCCCGAGCTTGCAAGCGAGCTTCAAATGCCCGAGGTTCCCGTTATTTGCGTTGCTTCGCACGATACGGGTTCGGCAGTTGCAGCGGTTCCATTTGAAAACCCCGAAACAAGTTTATACATTAGCTGTGGCACTTGGTCGCTTATGGGAAGCGAAATGAGAAAGCCCGTTATTACTGAAGATGCTATGCGCTTTAATTTTACAAACGAGGGTGGCGTAGAGCGCACTACAAGATTTTTAAGCAATATTATGGGCTTGTGGCTTATTCAGGAAAGCCGCAGACAGTGGAAGAGAGAAAATAAAGATTATTCGTTTAACGATATGGAGCAGGCGGCACGTGCGGCAACACCGTTTGTATCGTTTATAAATCCCGATTGCCCCGATTTTACTCCTCCCGGAGATATGCCCTCAAGAATTAAAGAGTTCAACAAGCAAAAGGGCTTTAAGGTTCCCGAAACGATGGGCGACGTAGTGCTTTGTATATATCAGTCACTTGCTTTAAAATATCGCTACGTTGTTGAATCGATGGAAGAACTAATGGGCAAAAAGATTGATACCATCCACATGGTTGGCGGTGGAATTAAGGATACGTTCTTATGCCAGATGACTGCCGATGCAACGGGTAGACGCGTTGTTGCAGGTCCTACGGAGGGAACTGCAATGGGTAATATTGCCGTTCAGCTTATGGCTCTTGGCGAGATAGACGGGCTTGAAGGTATACGCAAGGTTATATGCGCTTCTACCGAAACTAAAGAATATACGCCCTCGGGCGATAAGGCTTGGGACGAAGCTTATAAAACATTTAAAAAGTGCTTATAATCAGATAAAAAA
>JAZSMS010000132.1:0-2144 GCA_045536015.1 Clostridia bacterium | reverse complement strand
TCTTTTTGGGCTTCAGACAAGATATTCCCGAGCTTTGCCACGCAGCTGACATAAGCGTGTTTCCCTCAAAGATAGAAGGGCTTGGCCTTGCAGGAATCGAGGCTATGGCGGCAGGCGTTCCGCTTGTTTCTTCTAACGTTCACGGAATACTTGATTACGTTTGCGATGGCAAAACGGGCTTTGCAGTTCCGCCAAATGACGTTAAGGGCTTTGCCTGCGCAATAAAAACGCTTGCCGACGATGAAGTTTTGCGCGCGAAAATGCGCGAAAATTGTCTAAAAGCAGTTGAACCGTTTGAACTCTCTAACGCGCTTAATGTTATGTGGGATATTTATAGGGAAATTTTGTAAAGGAGAAATAAAATGAAATATTCATTTAAGGATATAACGGGGTCGTACACTAAGGAAAAGAGAAAGAGATCGTCAATTTGGGCAAGGGCTTTTAGTCGACCCGTGTCGTTTATATTTACTTATATTTTTATAAATTGTGGTGTAAGTGCTAACACGGTATCAGTAATTTCTATTTTGGATGCAATAGCCGCGTGTGTTTTAATTATGCTTGGCGGTAATTTAACATACGTAGGAATAGCGCTGTTTGTTTTTTGGCATGTGCTTGATTGCGTTGACGGTAATATTGCCAGAGTAAAAAAACAGTCTTCATACGGCGGAGCGTTTCTTGATGCTGTTAGCGGATATGTAGCTCCTGCGTTTATATTCTTATCCGTTGGTGTTGCGGCATATTTGAATACGCCTATAATTCCAGAAGGATTAAGACATTTCTTAATTGTTCTTGGCGGCTTTTGCTCGGTTACGGATATTTTAACAAGAATAATTTATCAAAAATATCTTGTTACAGAATATCGTTTAGGTTTAATGGGACAACAGGGTGATATTGATGAAGATAGGTCAAGCGGAATAAAGCATATTGCAGATTTAATTATGAAGCATATGGGCTATTCAAGTTTGTTTATGCCTCTTTTGATAATTTGCTCAATATTTGGTTGGCTTGGTATTCTTATAGCACTCTACGCATTATATTATGCGGGACTTTTAGTAAGCACGATGGTTCTTTTTGTTGGAAAGGCTTCAAAGCTTGAAGAACGTGTAAAAGAGTGTGGCCTTGAAAATACAAATGATACAAAGGAGTTTTAATTTGTATGCAAGCAAAAAAATACAAGATTGGTTATACCCAAGGTGTTTTTGATTTGTTTCATATAGGTCATTTAAATTTACTTAACAATGCAAAAAAACAATGCGAATATCTTATAGTAGGCGTAAATGCAGATGAGCTTGTTGAAAATTATAAAGGTATTATGCCTAATATACAGCAACAAGAGCGTTTAACGATAGTTCAAAATATTAAGGCGGTTGATGATGCTTTTATAGCAGGCACCCTTGATAAAGAAGAAATATTAAAAAACGTTAAGTTTGATGCTATTTTTATTGGTGATGATTGGAAGAATAACGAACGCTGGAAAAAAACACAAGAGCAAATGAAGCAATATGGCATTGATGTTGTGTTTTTACCGCACACCGACGGAATTTCTTCCAGCATTTTAAGGGAAAGATTGGAAGAAAACGAAAAATGAGGCTTCTTTATATAGGAAAATTTATGTTTTTAAAAAAAGACGGAAAGACGTTTGCGCTTCCTTCGTGCTCTGATGAGTTTTATGAGAAGTATCTTGACGTTTTTTCTTCTGTTAAAGTTCTTGGTGAAAACATAAAGGGGTATCTGGATAGCTCGGCATTGGTAGAGATGCAAAATGAAAAAATTTCAGTTGAACTTTTACCGCCAAATACTTCGCCTAAAGAGTTTGTAAACGATAAAAAAATTTTAAAAAAGCTTAAAGAAGAAATATCAAATGCTGATGCGCTTCTTATTAAGCCTGCAAGTCGCAAAGGTATGATGGCAATAAAGATTGCCGAAAAATTAAATAAACCGTATATGATAGAAATGACGGGCGATATTCACAATGCTTTGATGCAAAATGAGAGTAAAATGACGCGCTTGTATGCACCCGTGCTTTACAGACAAATAAAAAATTCAATAAAAAATTGCGAGTTTGGTATTTACGTAAGTAAAACGTATTTGCAAGAAAAATATAAA
Source organism: Clostridia bacterium (assembly GCA_045536015.1). Classification (GTDB taxonomy): domain Bacteria; phylum Bacillota; class Clostridia; order Christensenellales; family QALW01; genus JAZSMS01. The sequence continues at coordinate 38 of JAZSMS010000132.1, read as the reverse complement.
ATTAAGGGTAAAATGTGCGGCTGCTCTGACGTTGTTTT
>JAZSMS010000135.1:0-29457 GCA_045536015.1 Clostridia bacterium | reverse complement strand
TATTTTTTGGCATTGATTTTAATATTTCCATTCTACTAACCCTATTACTTTTGTTTATGACGTTAATGGGATCTCTTTTTCCGGAAAGATTAAAAAAGCTTGCCAAATGGAAATACTCGGATAATTATTTGGATTTTGCCAGTTCCTTTGAACTATATTTTTGCGGCATTTTTGCACTTGCATCTGCTTTTTTATGGTAAATTAAAAACCCGACTTTTTTTAGTCGGGTTTTGTTATTTAGCATGATATAGTTTTTTAACCTGATACTGTGGCTCGCAGGTAATGTTTATGCCAAGTTTTTTAAAGGTTTTCATATCAACCTGCGAAAGAATTACCGATGAGTGCGCCTCGCAACCGCGAAGCTTGTCGATACTTTCAAGTGCCTTTGCGGCAGGAGCGTTACCAACTGCGCTTATTGCAAGAGCTATTAAAACCTCGTCAATATGAAGTCGCGGATTGTGGTTGCCAAGGTGGTCAACCTTTAAGTGCTGAACGGGCTCGATAATCGAGGGCGAAATAAGCAAAACGTCGTCGTCAATTCCTGCAACCTCTTTAAGTGCGTTAAGCACAAGTGCGGCAGAAGCGCCAAGTAGCGAACTTGTTTTGCCCGTTATAATTTTGCCCGAGGGTAATTCAAGCGCACCTGCGGGAGCACCCGTTTCTTCTGCCTTTTTTAATGATGCGGCAATTACGGGACGGTCGGCAATAGTGATTTCTGCCTGATTCATAACAAGCTCAAGCTTACTTGCTGTGTTAGAAACCGACATATTTTCCTTTTGCTCGCAAAGGGCAGAATAATAACGGCGGATAATTTCCTGCTTAGATGCGTCGCAGCAGGCCTTATCGTCAATGATGCAGTTGCCTGCCATGTTAACGCCCATATCGGTAGGTGATTTATAGGGCGATGTACCGTAAATCTTTTTAAACGTTGCCACAAGCACGGGGAAAATTTCAACGTCGCGGTTATAATTAACAGTGGTTTTGCCATAAGCTTCAAGGTGGAACGGGTCAATCATATTAACGTCGTCCAAATCGGCGGTAGCCGCCTCGTAGGCAAGGTTAACGGGATGCTTAAGCGGAAGATTCCAGATAGGAAACGTTTCAAACTTTGCGTACCCGGCTTTAATTCCGCGCTTATTATCGTGGTAAAGCTGCGAGAGGCAAACTGCCATTTTTCCGGAGCCCGGACCGGGGGCTGTAACTATTATAAGCTTTTTGCTTGTTTCGATATAATCATTTTTGCCGTAGCCTTCGTCACTTACTATGTGTGAAACGGCAGAGGGATAACCGTCTATCGAATAGTGGCGGTAAACCTTTACGCCAAGCGCTAAAAGCTTTTGTTCAAACTGCACTGCCGCTTTTTGCTGTGCGTAGCGCGTTAAAACAACACTTCCGACAAAAAGACCAACACTGCGGAAAGCGTCAATCAAGCGCATAACGTCAAGGTCGTACGTTATGCCAAGGTCACCGCGAATTTTATTTTTTTCGATATCGGCGGCGTTTATAGTAATAATAATCTCGGCATCTTCTTTAAGTTGAAGAAGCATCTGAAGCTTACTGTCGGGCTTAAAGCCGGGCAAAACTCTTGATGCGTGAAAATCGTCAAACAGCTTACCGCCAAATTCGAGATATAACTTTCCGCCAAAATGCGAAATGCGCTCAAGAATTTGCTGTGATTGCATTTGAACGTATTTTTCATTATCAAAGCCAAGCTTATGCATAAAACACCTCCGAATAAATAATACGTCATTAAGTATACCATAAAAAGAGGATAAATTCAAATGAATTTTGCATTTTGCGACACTTTTTTATTTTTTTAAGTAGCGCATATTCGCTTGATAAAATATGCGTGTTGTTATATAATGTATAAATATAAGTTTATCAGATAAAAAGGAGAAGTAAAGATGATATTTCGCTTGTTTAAGCATTTGCGTCAGTATAAAAAGCCTACGATAATAACGCTTGTGCTTATGGTTTGCGAGGCTGTTATCGAAACGTTTATACCATTTATAACGGCAGACCTTGTTAACACAATTGAAGACGGTGGCGACGTTAATTTAATTGTTGAAAAGGGATTAATGCTTGTTGTAATGGCTATGTGCTCGCTTGCCTGCGGAGGATGTGCAGGCTTTACAAGTGCAAAGGCATCGGCAGGCTTTGCTAAAAATCTTCGCGGAGATATTTTCAGACGCGTTCAAACGTTTTCGTTTGAAAATATTGATAAGTTCTCGTCCGCAAGCTTGGTAACAAGAATGACTACCGATATTTCAAACGTTCAGATTGCGTATATGATGTGTATCCGTACGGCAATACGTTCGCCGCTTATGCTTGTTTTTTCGGTAATAATGGCGTACCATATGGGTAGAAACATGGCGTGGATGTTTGTTATAGTAATACCTATTTTAGCAGGCGGTTTTTTGCTTATTGCGCGTTTTGCTATGCCCGCATTCAAGCGTGTATTTAAAAAGTACGATGCACTTAACGAGTCTATTGAAGAAAACGTACGCGGAATGCGCGTTGTTAAAGGCTTTTCGCGCGAAGAACACGAAAAAGAAAAATTTGACTTTGCGGCAAAGGATATTCGCAAGGACTTTACGCATGCTGACAGAATAGTTGCGCTTAATACACCCCTGATGCAATTTTGCATTTACTTTAATATGATTTTTGTGCTTATTTTAGGTTCAAAACTCATAATAAGCTCAGGCGCAACGGCTTTTGACGTTGGTCAGCTTTCGGCACTTTTAACCTACGGAATGCAGGTTTTAATGTCGCTTATGATGCTTTCGTTTATATTTATTATGCTTACCATATCGGCAGAATCAATAAAGCGAATTTGCGAGGTGCTTGACGAAGAAACGGCACTTAAAAATCCCGAAAACCCCATTTTAGAGGTTGCTGACGGAAGCATTGATTTTAAAAACGTTACGTTTAAATATTCAGCAAAAGCACGTCTTGATGCACTTAAAGAGGTTAACCTGCACATTCCCTCGGGCGCAACGGTTGGCATAATAGGCGGAACGGGCTCAAGCAAAACTACGCTTGTTCAGCTTATTCCCAGACTTTACGACGCTAGCGGCGGAAGCGTTTTAGTTGCAGGCAAAGACGTAAGAGAGTACGATTTATCCGTTTTAAGACAAAGCGTAGCAATGGTGCTTCAAAAGAATCTACTGTTTTCGGGCACTATAAAAGAAAACTTAATGTGGGGTAACGAGCAGGCTACCGACGAGGAAATTCGCCAAGCGTGCAGACTTGCCTGTGCAGAAGAATTTATCGAAACTTTCCCCGAAAAGTACGAAACCAAGATAGAGCAGGGCGGAACAAACGTTTCGGGCGGACAAAAACAGCGATTGTGCATTGCGCGCGCACTTTTGAAAAAGCCCAAGATTTTAATTTTAGACGATTCGACAAGCGCAGTTGATACAAAGACCGATGCGCTTATCCGCGACGGCTTTAAAAAGTTTATACCTGAAACCACAAAGATAATCATCGCACAAAGAATTTCTTCGGTTCAGGATGCCGATATGATAATAGTTTTAGACGGCGGAAAAATTTCGGGAATCGGCAACCACGATGAGCTTTTGAAAAATAACGAAATCTACCGCGAGGTTTACCTTCAGCAAAGCAAGGGAGGTGACGAAGATGAAGAATAAGGCAAAAAAGGGTACGTTTTTAAAGGTTGTAAAAAGGCTTTTTAAAGAATTTCCAGTATTAGTTCCCATAACGATAGTTTGTATCTTGTTCTCGGCAATCGTTTCGTCAATACCCGCGTTGTTTATGCAAAAGATTATTGCGGTAATCGAGGTGCATAAGCTTTCTCTTAACTGGGAAATAGCAAAGCAGGAAATTATTCCTAATGTACTTATTTTAGCCGCGATGTATGTGCTTTCGATTGTTGCAGTTGTAGCGTATACACAGCTTATGGCAACGATTACTCAGGGCTTTTTGTACCGTATGCGCAAAAGAATGTTTGACGGTATGCAAAACCTGCCAATAAGCTATTTTGACCAGAATAAGCACGGCGATATAATGAGCCGTTATACCAACGATATTGATACTCTGCGCGAGCTTATTTCGGGCGCTATGCCCTCGATAATCAAGGCGGCGGCGATAGTTACAACTGTATTTATTATAATGCTTTCGCTTTCGGTATGGCTTACGCTTGTAGTAGTTTTTGGTGTTATAATAATGATGCTTGTTTCTAAAAAAATCGGCGGCGGCAGTGCAAAATTCTTTATCCGTCAGCAAAAGTCGATGGGACAGACCGAGGGCTTTATTCAAGAGATGATGAATGGCCAAAAGGTTATAAAGGTATTTTGCCGCGAAGAAAAATGTACCGGCGAGTTTGATGAGGTTAACGAGCAATTATTTGAAAATTCGTTTAAGGCGCACGCGTATGCAAATATGCTTGGACCTATAATAATGAATATAGGTAACTTATTATACGTGCTTATGGCGATAGTAGGCGGAATTTTAATTTCGCTAAACGTTACCAACGTTTCGCTTTCGGGTTCGGCTCTTACAATAAGCGTTTTAGTACCGTTTTTAAATATGACAAAGCAGTTTACAGGAAACGTAAACGAGCTTTCGCAACAGATAAACTCGATAGTAATGGGTCTTGCAGGTGCGGAGCGTGTTTTTGAACTTATGGAAGAAGTAGCCGAGGACGATAACGGCTATGTTACGCTTGTAAACGCTACTATTGATAAAGATGGAAATATCAAAGAAGCAAACAAGCATACGGGCATTTGGGCGTGGAAGCATCCTCACGGAGACGGAACGCTTACCTATAAGCGTTTAGAGGGAAAGGTTACGCTTGACGGAGTTGACTTTTCTTACGTTGAGGGCAAGCCCGTATTGCACGACGTTACGGTGTATGCCGAGCCCGGTCAAAAGGTTGCGTTTGTTGGCGCAACGGGCGCAGGAAAGACTACGATTACAAACCTTATCAACCGTTTTTACGATATTGAGGACGGCAAGGTGCGCTATGATGATATAAATATCAACAAGATAAAAAAGGCAGATCTGCGCCGTTCGCTTGGAATAGTTTTGCAGGAAACAAATCTGTTTACGGGCACGGTTATGGATAATATCCGCTACGGAAAGCTTGATGCTCTTGATGAAGAATGTATTGCGGCGGCACGTTTAGCGGGCGCAGATGATTTTATTTCGCGCTTACCCGAGGGGTATAACACAGTTTTAACAAATAACGGTGCAAATCTTTCGCAGGGGCAGCGCCAGCTTATAGCAATTGCCCGCGCGGCAGTAGCAGACCCGCCTGTTATGATTTTAGACGAGGCTACAAGCTCGATAGACACGCGCACCGAGGCAATAGTTCAAAGGGGTATGGATAAGCTTATGGAGGGCAGAACGGTATTTGTTATTGCTCACAGACTTTCCACCGTTAAAAATGCCGACGTAATAATGGTGCTTGACCACGGAAAAATAATTGAGCGCGGCAACCATCAAAAGCTTATAAGCGAAAAAGGTGTTTACTATCAGCTTTATACCGGTGCTTTTGAGCTTGAATAATAAAAAAACCGACTTACAAAAAGTAAGTCGGTTAATTTTTTAGCTTGTTTTTTTGTTATCACAAAGGTTTATTGTTTTTATTATTGGAACTATTGCAAAGCCGGTTATAAGATTGCTTATGGCGTGGGTAATATCAAAAGGAAGTCCTACTATTATCCACGAGATCATACCTTCAAAGTTAAGCCCATAGGCAATAGCCTGAAACGGTGCATACAGCGTACCAAACAAAAGTCCGTGCAGGGCAGAAATAAAGGGATAGATCAAAAGCTGTGATTCTGTTGACATGTTTTTAGGCAACAGCATAACAAAAGCCCAAAGCACTGCCCAGATATATAGGTATGGAACCCACCAAAGTGCAAAGCCGTGAAAAAGTCCGTCGAGAAATACGTACACGTAGATAGGCAAAAGCGCTTTGGCGCGATATACAACTGTAAGCGCAACTATAAACATTCCAAGCAAATGTACGTTTGGCAAAATTTGCATCAAAAACTTTGAAATAAACATTAAAGCTGCAAAAACTGCAAAAATAACAAGCTCGCGTACAGAAATTTTCATTATTCTGCCTTAAATGCGTACGTTGTGCCTTGCTCAATGTTTGTTGAATCTACACCAACGGGTGCCATCTTTCCGTTTGCGTAAAACGCCCAATATTTGCCGTCAACGTCATAGTCAACGGTAACGCCGTCAACTGTTTTAACGTATAAACCGTAAGGACCGTCTTCGCCGGAGATTAAGCCAACGTTCTGCAATGCCTTGCCAACTGTTGTCTCGTCAGTTTTAACGGTGTAAACTTTTTGCGTTCCGTCAAGGAAATAAACCTCAAACGCAAATTCCGTTGCACCTTCGCCAACAACTGTTGGGGGAATTGGGGTACCCTGTGCCTGCTCGGAGGGAGTAGGGGTGGGTGAAGCTGATTGGTTGTTGCAGCCTGCCAAGAAAAGTGCCGACACCACAATAAGCACGATGCAGAGGCTAAGCGTCAACAACTTGAGTGACCAAGTTTTTTTGCTCATAATTTTTACCTCTATAAATTTTATTTATTCTCTTTGTTGGCACTCGCAACTTAAATCGAGAATATTTTGTTGCGTGGATATTTCGACTTCGCACACAATCGGTTTACCTTCTTGGTTTCCCAATGGCGTGTCCTCAAACTGTGGAATTTGAGCAAAACCGTTGTTTTTACTTGTGCGTTACGGCGACGGGCTCGTGCAGGATTTACACCTGCTTCCCCAAACAACAAAAAAATTATACCACCTGCGCTTGTTTTTTGCAAGCAAAACAGGTGGTATTTTTTTAATGAACTTTACAGTTGGAAATATCCGTTACGGGCGTTCCTATATGGTTTATAAAGTAAGATTTGTAGTTATTATACATATAGTTAAGCGCACCCTCTTCGGGTACTGCGGTTATAACTTGCTCGGTAACGCTTTCTTCGGGGCAAGAGCTTTTTGCAAGTCCGCCCGAAGCGGAGCAGATTTTAACCGTTAGGTGAACGTCGCACGGAGTAAGGTTTGACGGGTTGCCTAACTCTGTATGCGTTTTTGTGCAGGCGGCAGTTGCAAGCTTGCCCGATTGTGAGCAATATTTAACCTGCATAACGCCAACCTCTTCGGCAGTAACGTCGGTTGCGGGCCTGTCGGCAAGCCCTGCGTGAAGCTTTGTCATAACAGCCGAGAAAAGCGGTGCGGCATATTTTCCGCCCTGCGCGTCAGAAACAAGAGGCTTATAGGCATCGGAGCCTATCCAAACGGTGCCGGTATAATAACCCGTAAAGCCTGCAAAGAACACGCCGCGCATATCGGAGTTTGTTCCCGTTTTTCCGTAAACGGTCTGTCCCGAAACAAGCGCGCGCTTTGCACCTTCGTTAACAACGGTGTATAAAAGGTCAATAAGCTGCCACGCGGTAGATTCGGAATAAACCTGTGTTTTTTCTTGACGGTCAAGCATATCAATTATAACGTTGCCCGAAGAATCGGTAACCTTTGTAAAGGCTATGGGCTCTAAATAAAGACCCATATTTGCTATTGCCGAAAACGCACCAGCCATCTCTACCGGGGTAATTCCAGAAGAGCCAAGTGCAAGACCCGAACCCGTTTTGCTTATGTGGTCAGGGTCAACACCAAGCTTTTCAAGTGTTTCTGCCGCTTGGTCAAGACCTACGTCATACATAAGCGCAGTAGCCGCGGTAGTGTTATACGATGCCGTTATAGCCGTGCGCATTGTCATCCAACCGGGATACGTGCGGTTGTTGTTCATCGGGTAGCCTAAGGTGGAATTCCAACCGTCAATTTTGTGTTGCGTGTTGTAGTAAACCGTTCCTGCACCCGAACCGTTTTCGATAGCGGGACCGTAAACCGATAAGGGCTTAATAGACGAGCCTACGGGCATTGTTGATTGGTACGCGCGGTTAAACTGAAGCGAGCCCGAAGGCGCTTGTCTTCCGCCTACCATCGCAACGATATATCCCGTACGGTAATCGGTAACAACAACTGCAGTCTGTGGCTGCGTAAGGCGGATAACCGAGCCGTCGGGGTTTCTGCCTGCAACGGTGTAGGAATCGGCAGTATAGCGCATACGCGGATAGTTTGCAAAATCGTAAACCGTGCTTTCTGCAGTTTTTTGCTTTGATGAATCAATGGTAGAATAAATTCGGTAGCCACTTGTGCGTATTTCGTTGCGCAAGCTGGAACGTGTTTCGGAACTATCGGTAAGCGATCGAATTTCAATAAGCTCGTCAACTACACTTTCAAGCACGTAGTCGGTAAAGTAGATAAGCTGTGCCGATGAAGAATACGGACTTTTTTCGTTAACGTTAAGAGTATCGGCTTTTGCGATATCGTATTCTTCTTTAGTTATAAAGCCGTTTTCGTACATTTCGTACAAAACGAGGTTTGTGCGGTTGATAGTTCTGTCGGGGTTAGAGCGCGAATAAAAATTGCTGCGCGGGTTGTATCGCGACGGGTTTTGTATCATTCCCGCAAGGCAAGCACATTCTTTAAGCGTAAGCTCTGATAAGCTTTTTCCAAAGTAGTCCTGTGCGGCGGTTTTCATACCGTAGCACGAGCCACCCATATATATGGTGTTTAAATAAGCCTCTAAAATTTCGTTTTTAGTGTATTGCTTTTCAAGCTCAAGTGCAAGGGAAGCCTCCTGAATTTTGCGCTTATATGTTTGCTCAAACGAAAGAATTGTGTTTTTAATCAACTGCTGTGTTATCGTTGAACCGCCCTGAAGCGAACCGCTTGAAATGTTTGAAATAAGCGAAGCGATTATTCGCTTAAAGTCAATGCCCATGTGTCTGCGGAAGCGCACGTCCTCAATAGCAATAACTGCGTTTTGAAGAGAGGTTGGAATTTCGTCCAAAGAAGCCCACTCTCTGTTTTCAAGCTCGTAATAATTTCCAAGAGAATTTCCGTTAACGTCGTATAAAACGGTTGCCTGCTCTTGTCCCGAAACCAGGGTAAAATCTAGGGTTGGAACGCTTTCAAGGTACGATTTTGCCATACCTATAACAAAGCCTATTCCGCTAATGCCCGTTATTAAAACGGCAATTAGCAAAATTTTAAACGTGGTAATAGCAACTGAAATAGCGTAGTTGCGCGGTTGCTTTCCCTTGTAGGTAAAATGTGAAAGCTGACTGTCAAGCTCACGCCTGCGCGCTTCAATTTGCGCGCGTTGCTTTTGCTCGGTAGAACGAACTCTCTCTTGGCGGGAACTTTCTGTAGCACGAACTCTCTCTTGACGAGCATTTTCTGTGGCGCGGGCTCTTTCTGTTCGTGCAGAAAAAGCTGGCTCACTTTGCACAGATGCTTGACGCGTGCGGACCTGCTCTGTTTGGCGGATGCGCGTTGAAGATGGAGTACGTTGCGCGCGAGCTTCGCGGAGAAACGGTGATTTTTCTTCGGTTGCCTGTCTTTCGTAGACGGTTTTTGCAGAACTGCTTTGGCGCTCGGGCATTTGTGTTCTTTGCCTTTGTGTAAAGGACGAAACTTCAAATTCGCTTTGCGTGTTTTGACGCGGGCGAGCTTGAGTTCGATCGGAACGCAAAGACGTATCAGTTTGTCTTGTGCGAGTAGTTGCTTGACGCAAAGAAGTATCATAGCTTCTTTGCGGTCTTTCCTGGCGTACCGAAGAAACCTCAAAAGCGGGAATATCGTTATTTTTGCGCGCGTTTTTTAAAGCCTCGCTTCGCTGCGCAGAACGATTGCTGCGGGACGAAATTTCTTCTACTGTATATTCTCTTTGCGGAGTAGATTTTCTGACGGGAGTAACCTCAAAGTCAGAGGATGACGGTCTGTTTTTTCTATCGTTATTCAATTAATACATCCTCCTTTAATAAATATCAATAAATATTCATCATCATTATACATTATAAACCGCGGCAAGTAAAGAAAATTTTAAAAAGTGATTGACAAAATTGCTCTTTAGACCATATAATTTTATTGTTTTGATGCACCTGTGGCGGAACTGGCAGACGCGTACGGTTCAGGTCCGTATGAGAGAAATTTCGTGCAGGTTCGATCCCTGTCAGGTGCACCATCGTCGCCGCAAGCTAAATATAGCTTGCGGTATTTTTTGCAAAAAACCGCAATGCTTTATGCGCTGCGGCTCCTCTTTTGCAAAAAGTCACGCTCTGCTCATCTGCTCGGTTGCAAGCGCCCTCGCGACGATTTGCTATCGCAATGCTCGCAGTACCCGATTCGCAAAAACAAGGCTAAAAACGATAATCAATCGTTTTTTTAACGCCTTGTTCCCTCTTAGGCTTCGAGTCCCATTCTTTATAAAGATAAACAAAAAGCAGACACATTGCCTGCTTTTTATTTATGGTGCCGGTGGTGGGACACAGCCGCTAACGCGTCCTACTTGCTCATCGACCGCTCCGCTTGCTATGCAATGCTCGCAGTACCCGATTCGCAAAAACAAGGCTAAAAACGATAATCAATCGTTTTTTTAACGCCTTGTTCCCTCTCAGGCTTCGAGTCCCACTCTTTATAAAGATAAACAAAAAGCAGACACATTGCCTGCTTTTTATTTATGGTGCCGGTGGTGGGACTCGAACCCACACGCCATCGCTGACAACGGATTTTGAGTCCGTCTCGTCTGCCAGTTCCAACACACCGGCGTGTTTTTTGGAGCTACCTGCCGGAATCGAACCGGCGACCTGTTCATTACGAGTGAACCGCTCTACCGACTGAGCCAAGGTAGCATTGCTATTCTATTATAACAAATTTTTTTCATTTGTCCACTAAAATTTAATTTTAATGTAAATTTGTTTGACCAAAAGGGGTAAAAATAGTAAAATAATGTAAAAGGTAGGGATGAAAAATGTTAACAAGCAAACAACGTGCGGCACTTCGCACGCAGGCTAATAAATTGGATACTATTTTGCAGGTAGGTAAGGACGGAATAAATTACGCTCTTTTAAAACAGGTTGACGATGCACTTACTGCGCGCGAGCTTATAAAAATGCGCGTGCTTAATAATTCACCGCTTTCTGCGCGTGAAGCTGCTTTTGGCTTGGCCGAACGTACTAATGCCGAAAGTGTTCAGGTAATAGGTACGCGATTTGTCTTGTATCGACGCAACAAAGAAAAGGCAAAATACGATGAATTTTTAAAGTAAAAAAGCAGTTCTACTGTCAGTAGAACTGCTTTTTTTATTGGTAGAGAGGTGTGCTTGTTATTCTACTAACTAAAAATAAACGGTTTATCAAAAAAATAAAACGGTAGGTTTATTTTTTGCGCTTTTGTGGGTAAAATCATATTATAAAACACGAGGGAGTAAAAAAATGAAATCAAAGATATGGTTGTTTGGCGATTCCATTATGAAAGGAATAACGCTTGACGAAAATTATAAATATTGCATAAATAAAGATTTTAACCCGGTTGGCGCTAGCCAGGAAATGGCAAATAAATCGGTTATGGGTGCAACGGTTAAAAAGGGGCTTGAAATGTTTGCGCGTTCGCAGGTTGAGTGCAATAATACGGTAATTATCGAATATGGCGGAAACGACTGCAATTTTAATTGGGACGAGGTTTCGCTGTATCCCCAAAATGAGCATTTACCCAACGTTTCTATCGAGGAATTTTATGATAAATATTCCAATATGATTAAAACCGCACAAAAAAGTGCAAAACGCGTTTTTGCTGCAACACTTGTTCCGCTTGATGCCGAAAAATATTTTGCGTGGATTTGCAAAGACAGGTGCGAGGAGAATATTCTTTCGTGGCTTGGCGATAAAAGTATGCTTTCGCGTTGGCAGGAAACATATAACAGCGCGGCACTTTTAGCGGCAAAAAGTCTTGATTGCGAAGTGATTGACTTACGCACACCGTTTTTATTAAGTCATAACTTTAAACAGCTTATGTGCCAAGATGGAATACACCCAAGCGTAGAAGGGCATAAACTTATAGAACAAACAATAAAACAAGCGATATAAAAAAACCCGATTAAAATCGGGTTTTTATTTATCAAAATTTTTAAGCACCTGATAGGTTTTTGAACAAGGCAGTCCCATAACGGTATAAAAATCGCCGTTTAAATTTTTTATAAAACGTGCGGCTTTGCCTTGAATACCGTATGCTCCTGCTTTATCACACCACTCATTTTCGGCAAGATAGTCTTCAATTTCGCTATCGGTTATCCTGTCAAAAGTAACAAGCGCTACGTCTGAAAAGGTAAGTTGCTTTTTGGGTGAAAATATACTTACGGCAGTTATTACCTTGTGTGTTTTGCCCGAAAGTTTTTTAAGCATTTGTCTTGCATCGTCTTTGTCTTTTGGCTTTTCAAAAAATTCGCCACCTAAATAAACTGCGGTATCTGACGAAAGCACTATTTGGTCATTATGCTCTAAAAAAACCTCAAGACCCTTTGCATAGGCTATTTTTTCTATTGCCTGCTCGGGCGGAAGCGATAAATCTACGGCTTCTTCGTTTTTAGAGGGAATAACCTCAAAATCTATGCCGATAAGCTCGCAAATTTCGCGTCTTCGGGGCGAGGCAGATGCTAATATTATTTTCATTTATCTAGAAGCGCGGCGCCTATTATGCCCGCATCGTTGCCCATTTGTGCGCAGGTTATTTTTGTTTGCACGTAGGGCGAATGAATAGTTTTTTTGATAAATGCTTTGCGTACGGGCTCAAGCAAAAATTCACCTGCACCTGCAACGCCGCCACCAAGGGCAATAACGTCGGGGTCAAAGATGTTTACAAGACCTGCGATTGTGTATGCAAGATCTGAAACGTATTCGTCAAAGACCTTTTTGCCAAGCTCGTCACCTGCTTTTGCAGCATCGCAAACTGCTTTTGCAGTTATTTTATCAAGCTTTGCAAGGCTAGAGGTGGGGTGCTCGCCAAGCAATTCTGCCGTGTGCTTTACAAGTGCAGTTGCCGAGCAATATTGCTCAATACAGCCTTCGCTTCCGCAACCGCATTTGCGTCCGCCTGCTTTTAAAGGGAAATGACCTATTTCAGCTCCAATAAAGCGTGCGCCGGTATAAAGCTTTTTGTCAATAACAATTCCGCCGCCAACACCCGTGCCAAGCGTAAGCATTAAAAAGTTTGTGCTACCCTTGCCCGAGCCAAGCGTAAACTCGGCAAGTGCCGCGGCGTTAGCGTCGTTTGCCATAAAGACAGGCTTGTCTATAAACTTTTGCAAATGCTCTCTAAGCGGAAAGTTTTGCCAGTGGAAGTTTGCATTATCCGAGATAAGTCCCGTTTTATTATTTGGAACACCGGGCGCGCCTATACCAATACGCAAAACCTCGTCTGTAGAAATACCCATTTTTTTGATAAGCTTTAAGATAAGATTACCCATATCGTCGGCAATTTCTTCGTATGGCCTTTCTAAAAGCGTGGGGGTAGAATCTTTAAGTAAAATATTAAAATTTTCGTCTAAAACTGCGGCGGCAATATTTGTTCCGCCTAAATCAATGGCTATAATGTACATAAATTTTCTCCTTACTGTTTAATCATAAGCTCGGCAAGCGGATCGTAGCCTGCCTGCTTTAAACGGGTGCTTCTTGCGGCGGTTTCCATAATGATTGCAAGATTTCTGCCCGGTTGAACGGGGATAGTAAGCAGGGGAACCGAAACGCCAAGAAGTGTTTCTCTGTCCTGATTCAAACCTAAACGGTCGTAGTCTTTATTTTTGTCACGGAATTCCAGATGCACAACAAGGTCGATACTTTTAGAATCAATAACTGCGCTTATTCCGTACATTTGCTGAACGTTTATAATTCCTACACCCCTGATTTCCATAAGATGCTTGATTTTTTCGGGTGCTTCGCCAATAAGGCGGTTTGCCGAAACCTTTTTTATAACAACCGCATCGTCGGCAACAAGACGGTGACCGCGTTTAACTAGCTCAAGAGCCGTTTCGCTTTTACCAATACCTGAATCGCCTGTTAACAAAACGCCAAGGCCGTAAATATCAAGCAAAACTGCGTGAACGGTTTCCATAGGAGCCAAAAGCACGCTTAAATAAGAAGAAAGCGAGGCGATTAGCTTTGTGGCTGGCTCGTGTTTTGATTTTAAAAGAGCTATGCCTTTTTCGTTTGCCTTTCTTGTTAAAATAGGCATAGGCGCAACGTTTTCGCTTATTACCATAAACGGAAAAGGCTTTTCTAAAAGCGCATCGATTGCCTTTTCGCAAGCATCAAGCGGAAGCGAAGCAAGATAGCATTGCTCGGCAGTGCCTATAACCTGCACGCGCGTTGGGTCAAAACGTGAATGAAAGCCCGATAAAAAGAGTCCCGGGCGGTTAACGTCAATACTGTTAACGTCAATAATTTCTTTGTTGGAAAGAATTTCAAGATTAAGATCGCGGGCAAGCTTGTCTATTAAAAGCTGCATTTTTTATCCTCCTTAAAAATTCTGTATATCTCTTTTGCAACGCCGTCATCGTTGTTTGATTCTATTATTTTATCGGCAACCTGCTTAACTTCATCCCACGCGTTTTCTACTGCGCACGTGTGCCAAGGACCTAAAAGCATTGGTATATCATTGCCACTATCACCAAAGGCTATTGCCTGCTGGGGCAAAAGACCTAAATATTTTATTAAAAATTCAAGGGCTTGTCCTTTTGTAGCAAGGGCTGAGGTTATTTCGACAAAGCTTGCATTTGATTGGACTATTGAAGCCTTTTCGCCCAAAGCGTTTTTAATTTCAGAAAAGAATTTATCACAATTTTCGGGCGAATCAATAAGCACAAGCTTTGCAACGGAATGCTTTGAATAAAACTCGGCAAAGTCTTCTTCTATAAGGGTACCCATCAAGGTAGTTGCCTTTTTGTATAAAATTGATATTTCATCAATCATCGTTGTGTAAAGCACATTATCGGCATAGGCGTGCATATGGATATTGTGCTTTTTTGCATAATCGGCAATAAAAAGAGCAGTTTCACGCTCGATAGGGCGCGAATAGATAACCTTGTTGGTTGTGCGGTCATAAATTTCGGCACCGTTGGTGGTTATGCAGTAACGGCAAAAGGGCATATATCGCAAAAGGTGCGAAATTCCTGCAAACATTCTTCCCGTTGCAATAACTACGCTTGCACCGTTAGCATTTGCCAGGCGCAGTGCGTCAAGCGTAAATGGACTTATATTGCCGTCAGAGTGTAAAAGCGTGCCGTCCATATCTGTTGCAATAAGCTTCAAAAAAACCTCCTATTTAGGAAAAAGCTCGCCTGCGTCAACTAAAATAACGTCGTCACCAAGCTTTCGTATTTTATTCCAGGGAATAATTATATTCTTCGAGTGAAAAAATTTAAAAAGATTAAAATTACCAGGCACGACTATTGCTTCTAGCGTGCGCGATTCTACGTCGAATATTATATCACAAACACACCCAAGCCGTCCACCGTTACATATATTTATAACTTCTTTTCTTTTTAAATCGCAAAACGTCATATTTAAACACCTCACTAAACATTATATTCTTGCAAGGTACAAAATTGAACAAAATTTGCTTAAAAATATTATAACTGCAAAAAAGAGTTATTGCAATTATTTTTCTTGATAAAAACACATTTTTATAATATAATATTTTAGATAATAATTATTATGGAGCGTATTATGGCATACGTTGCACTTTATAGAAAGTTCAGACCCCAGACGTTTGAGGATCTTGTTGGACAAGAGCCTATTGTCCGCACGCTTTTAAATCAGATTTCTTCGGGCAGAATTGCCCACGCATATCTGTTTACGGGCCCAAGGGGAACGGGAAAAACAAGTACGGCAAAGCTTTTTGCGCGTGCAATAAATTGCTTGAATTTTTCGGGCAGCTCTCCCTGCGGCGAGTGTGAAGCCTGCAAAGCCTTTGCAAGCGACGATAATATGGACATTATCGAAATTGACGCCGCATCAAACAACGGCGTTGACAATATCCGCGATATAAGAGAAAAAGTGGTTTTTGCCCCCGCAGTAGGAAAGTATAAGGTTTATATTATTGACGAGGTTCATATGCTTTCGCAGGGCGCCTTTAACGCGCTTTTAAAAACGCTTGAAGAGCCGCCGAAGCACGTTGTGTTTATCTTGGCAACTACCGAAATTCATAAGCTTCCCGCAACTATTTTAAGCCGTTGCCAACGCTTTGATTTCAGGCTTATTTCTGCCAAAACGATTGCTGCGCGCTTAAGATACGTTTTAGAACAAAGTGAAATTAAATTTGCCGACGAGGCGATAGAGCTTATTGCAAAAACTGCCGAGGGCGGAATGCGTGATGCACTTTCGCTTGCCGATGTGTGCGTTTCGTACTGCGGAAACAACGTTTCGCTTGACGATGCAATGAGCGTGCTTGGAATTTCGGACAGAAGCTTTTTGTTTGAATTAACTGATGCGATTATTTCGTTTGATACTTCGCGTGCGCTTTCTCTGTGCCACAGGGCAGTGCTTGAAGGCCACGATATAGGAGTGCTTACGCTTGAGCTTATGTCGCATCTGCGTGATTGCCTTTTAGCAAAATGCTGTGCAGACAGTGACGAGCTTGCGTGCTTATCCAAGGAAATTTATCAAAAGCTTTTTGCACAGGCAAAAGCGGCAGAAGAGGCACATTTGTTAAGGGCGATAGATATTTTATCTGCGCTTGAGGCAGAAATTAAGCTTTATTCGCGTCCTAATATTCAGTTAGAAGCCGCAATAGCGCGAATTTGCCTTCCCCAAATGGACGAGGCGGCCTTTGAAGACAGAATAGCGGCGCTTGAGAAAAAGATAGACGAGCTTTTGCAGGGCAAGGCTGTTGCAAAGGTTTATAAAGAAGAACCCCAAAAAACAGTTGTGCAAGCAGACGCACCGCCGTTTGATTTTGATGCACCACCTGCTTTTGATGCGCCTCCGTTTGATTTTGACTCACCGTCATCTAAAATAGAACAATCTGAAAAAACGGTAATAAAAGAAGAACAAAAAAAACCTGCGCCAAGCGCAAACGCTTCGCCCGCGGGTGACGTTTGGGCGGCTATGCTTAAAAAGGTAAACGAAAAGGACAAGCCGCTAGGCATAATGATACGCAACTTTTCGGCAGAGGTTGTTGACGATAAATTTATAATTTACGTTCCCTCGCACCTTGCAAACAAAGAGGCTTTAATTAAAAAGAACGAAGAAAAGCTTTCGCTTTTTGCAAGCGAGGTTTGCGGAACAAAAGTAAGGGTAGAAACGGTTGTCGGCGACAAACCGAAGAATAATACGATAGATGCGCCTAATGATATGATGAAGGCGGCACTTGATTTGTTTTCATAAAAAAGGAGGATAAAAAATTATGGGTAGAGGTGGATTCCCCGGAGGCTTTGGCGGCGGAGGCGCAAATATGCAGCAGCTTCTTCGTCAGGCACAAAAAATGCAGGCAGATATGGAAAAGGCTCAGCAAGAGCTTGAAGAAACCGAGCTTGAGGTAAGCTCGGGCGGCGGAATGGTAGTTTGCCGTGTTTCAGGCAAGGGCGAGCTTAAATCGCTTAAGATAAATCCCGAAATAGTTGATCCCGAAGATGTTGAACTTTTAGAGGATACTGTTTTGGCGGCTGTTAAGGAAGCTATGCGTCAGGCAAACGAGCTTTCAAGCCAGAAAATGAACAAAATTACCGGCGGCGTTGGTGGAGGCTTGTTTTAAGTGAGTGTTTATATCGAGCCGCTTGCAAAGCTTGTAAATGCGTTTTCTAAACTACCGGGCATCGGCGGAAAAACGGCACTGCGTCTTGCATATCACGCAATAAAGGCGCCCGAGGCTGATGTTAACGAGCTTGTTGAGGCGCTTACACAGATACGCCAAAAAATAAAATACTGCTCAAATTGCGGTAATTTTTGCGAGGGCGAAACATGCGAAATTTGTGCAGATGCTCGACGCGACCAAAGCATTATTTGCGTTGTAAAGGACCCACGTGACGTTATTGCAATGGAAAAAACGGGCTCGTTTAAGGGCGTTTATCACGTGCTTCACGGCACTATTTCGCCAATGGACGGAATAGGACCTGATGATATTCGCATAAAAGAGCTTCTAATGCGTATTGACTCTGCACGCGAAGTTATTCTTGCAACTAATCCCGACGTAGAGGGTGATGCGACTGCAGTTTATATTGCGCGTCTTTTAAAGCCGATGGGAATTAAGACGACGCGTATAGCACACGGAATTCCAATAGGCGGCGATCTTGAGTATATTGACGAGGTTACACTTGCAAAGGCGCTTGACGGCAGACGCGAAATGTAAAGAAAATAAAAAAATCACTTTTGCACATAATAGGCAAAGGTGATTTTTTTGTTTAGTTATTTTTTGTTGATTTTTGGAAGTTTTGTTGCGGCACTTGGATATGCGCTTTTTATTTTACCCTGCGCGCTTGCGCCGGGTGGCGTAAGCGGTGTAGCGGTAATAATTAACCACTTGCTTGGCTATAGGGTAGGCTTAATAAATTTAATAATAAACGTGCCGCTTTTTTTGCTTGCACAAAAAAGGCTTGGAAAAGATTTTTTAATAAAATCGCTTATAGGCACGTTTTTGCTTTCTATTTTTATTGATGCGCTCCCTATAATAGATTTAGCCCAGTCAGATAGACTTTTAGCGTCTATTTTTGGCGGAATTTTAATAGGTAGCGGACTTGCGCTTTGCTTTGCCTCGGGCGGAAGCACGGGTGGAATAGATATTTTAACAAAGCTTATTTTGACAAAGCGCCCCGATTTTTCGGTAGGTAATATGATGCTTATGCTTGACGGGATAATAATAGCGCTTTCGATGCTTGTTATGGGCGTTGCGGGTGGACTGTATTCGCTTTTGACGGTGCTTGTTTCTACAAAAACCATTGATTTTATCGTAAGCGGATATTCGCAGGCAAAATTATATTGGATAATAAGCGATAAAAGTGAAGAAATAAGCAAAAAAATTATGGTAGAGCTTGGCAGGGGAGTCACTATAATAGAGGCGACGGGTGCGTTTAGCGCAAAAAAGAAAAATACTATTATTTGTTTAGTTGGCAGACAGGACGTTTTAAAGCTAAAGCAAATAATAAAAAAAGCAGACAGTACATCCTTTGCGTTTGTACTGCCTGCTACTGAGGTCTTAGGTAATGGTTTTTTAAAGCAACGTTAATTCTAAATCTAAATCACTTTGCGTGTAATAATGACCGTTGCCGTTAAGCAAATCGTTTAAAAACGTTATAATGCTATACATCAGATCATTATCGGGAACGCTGAATAAGCCGTCAGGCTCGTCCTTAAAAACAAAGGGCTGATAGTTTTCGCCCTCTGGCGCGTTTGCAATATCGAGAAAGATAGAATAACGCTCGCCTTTAACGGAAAAGGCACGGAAAAATATAAGCTCACCGATTTCTCTTCCGCTAGTTAATACGACCTTTTTCTTCATAGCGGAAAATTATTTGCCTAAAGTCTTTAAAGCCTTTTCTGCAACATTTTGTGCGGTAAAGCCAAACTCTTCAAACAAAATGTTTGCAGGAGCCGAAGCACCAAAGTGGTCTAAGCAAACAACCTCACCGTCAAGACCTATGTATTTATACCAAGGAGTGCTTGATGCAGCTTCAACTGCAACACGTGCGCGGATGCTCTTGGGAAGAACGCTTTCGCGATATTCGGCGCTCTGCTTGTCGAAAAGCTCCATTGAGGGCATCGAAACAACTCTTGCGGCAACGCCCTTAGTCTTTAATAAGTCGTAAGCGTCAACTGCTACTGCAACCTCCGAACCGCTTGCTAAAAGGATAACCTCGGGGTTCTCAGAATCCTTTAAGATATAGCCGCCCTTAAGTGCATCCTTGCCGCTACCTTCCTGCTGAGGAAGATTTTGACGGGTAAGAATAAGTGCGGTGGGACCGTCAGCCTTTGTTGCATAGGTGTATGCGGCGCTTGTTTCGCGTGCATCGGCAGGACGGAATACCGTTACGCCGGGGATAGTTCTAAGCGAAACGAGCTGTTCGATAGGCTGATGTGTAGGACCGTCTTCGCCAACGCCGATAGAATCGTGCGTGAAAACGTACATTGCGGGAATGTGCATAAGAGCCGCCATACGAATAGCGTTTTTCATATAGTCGGAGAAAACAAGGAAGGTTGCACAGAAGGGTGTTACACCACCGTGGAGATACATACCGTTTACGATAGCGCACATTGCGTGCTCACGGATACCAAAGTGGATATTCTGTCCTTCGGGAGTTTCTGCCGAGAAGAAGCCCTTACCCTTAAGCTCGGACTTGTTAGAAGGAGCAAGGTCTGCACTTCCGCCCATTAAGTTGGGCTGCATTGCTGCAAGCTTATTTAAAAGGTCGCCCGAGATGGCTCTTGTTGCGTTGGGCTTATCTGCGTGCGTCCAGAAATCCTCGTCGTTTTCTAAATCAACGGGGAACTCGCGTGAGAACCACTGCTGATATTCTTTATATTCCTCGGGGAATTTTTGTGCATATTCTGCTAAAAGAGCGTTCCACTCCTCCTCTGCCTTTTTGCCGGCGTCTGCACTTGCACGCATAAAGTCAAGTACGTCTGCGGCAACCGTAAAGGGCTCCTGCTCGTAGCCAAGCTGCTTTTTAGCGGCTTCGAGATTTTCCTGTCCTAAAGGCTCACCGTGTGCGCTTGCCTTACCCTGCTTTGCGGGGCAGCCATAGCCGATTTCGGTGCGGCAGATAATAATCGAGGGCTTATCTAAAACTGCCTTAGCCTCTGCGATAGCGTCTGCAACTGCGTCAACGTCGTTACCGTCAGCAACCTTAACAACGTGCCAGCCAAGAGCTTCGTGACGTGCGGCAACGTCTTCGGAGAAAGCAACGTCGATATTGCCTTCGATAGTAATGTCGTTTTTATCATAAATACAAATAAGCTTGCCTAATTTTAAGGTACCTGCAAGCGAAGCGGCTTCGTACTGAATACCTTCCTGCAAGCAACCGTCACCTGTTAAAACGTAGGTGTAATGGTCGATAATGTTAAAGCCCTCGCGGTTGAATTTAGCGGCTAAGTGTGCCTCTGCCATAGCCATACCAACTGCGTTTGCAAAGCCCTGTCCTAAAGGTCCTGTGCTTGTTTCAACACCGATGGTGTGACCAAATTCGGGGTGACCGGGAGTTTTGCTTTGCCACTGACGGAAATTTTTTAAATCGTCAATAGTGAGCGGATAACCCGTAAGATATAAAAGCGAATATAAAAGCATCGAGCCGTGACCTGCTGATAAAATAAATCTGTCGCGGTTTGCAAAATTGGGATTTTGCGGGTTGTGTGATAAATGTCTTGTCCAAAGCGCAAATGCAAGGGGGGCCGAACCCATAGGAAGTCCGGGGTGACCGCTGTTTGCTTTTTGAACGCCCTCTGCCGAGAGGATACGTATAGCGTTTACTGCTTGTGTTTCGATAGCCTTCATTGAAAAAACCTCCATTAAATATTTAAAATATTTACTTTATTATAATATATTCCTTAAGTTTTTGCAAGCAAAACAGAAAATAGTTTAAATAAAGTTTCACTTTTCTTTTGTTTAAAAAAGTGGTATAATGGCGTTGAACTAACCAAAGAATTGCAACTTGATTTAAGTTACAATACTTTAGTTAACAATAAGGAGTAGAAATATGAAAAAGATAAAAGTTATTATTTCGATAGTTCTTACTGCCGTTTTGCTTGCCTCGTGCTCAGGCGAAAAAGCGCAGGCAGATGCTGATAAAGCAGTGCTTGGCTATAAGGCAACCTATTTGGTTACAACGCAAAGCGGTACAGAATATAAAAATAATTACGAAATAAGTAAAAATAACGGACAGATACAAATTTCTTCCGTTGTTTGCGAGCTTTATACTTTTAAAGAAAACGGGGAAGAAAAGACGGGTGAGCAGGTTATTTCTTCACTTATTTTGCTTAATGAGCAAACCCTTTTGCCCGAAAAAATTGATCAGACGTATACGGTTTCGATAAATGCAAGCTTAAATACAAGGCTTGAAGCTTCGTTTACTTCCGATCAGGGCTACGCTATGATTAAAACAAACAAAAAAAATTCCTCGGGTGAGGAGGAAGAAAAAGCACATACCGTTGCTATTTCGGGACAGTATTTTGATAAAGACTCGCTTGCTTTTATTATAGGTGCGCTGTCAGAGGGTGATATAAGCATTTTTTCAGGCAACCGCGACCAGCTGCAGCAATTGCAGCTTATTATAGAAGATGAGCCGCAAAAGGTACAAACTGATATTGGCGAATTTGACTGCACAGTTTACTTAATAAAGCCCAAGACTGCATTTACCGTTTATGGCGCAAAATTCTTTGTTGATAAGCAAAGCGGAATTTGCGTAAAGGTAGAGCAGGCAGCCTCGTCAATGGTTATTACCGAGCTTGCCTTTGATGACGTTAAACCTTACTAATTAGCATTTAGCATCGGGCTTGCGTTAACCAAACCATTGCAACTAGAACCAGCCTAAAACGGCTGAATTTAGGCATATTTGTGCTTGTCGTCTTTATAAGGCGACCTGCCTTATTTCATTCTCCGCACCCAAATCTGCTCAAAATTGAGCCGTTTTTTCTCGGAGATTTTAAAATAATAAAATTTTTGTTTTAACAAGGAAAAGTCCGCAGATAATATAGGAAATATTATCAAGGGCTTTGACACAGTTAAAACGTAAATTTTACATTTTAAAACTGATTTAAGTTACAATTGTTTGGTTACTTTTTTCTTTGTACCGTCGGGGTACTGAATAACAGTGTTATCCATAATGCCGCGCATACTTATTCTAAAGGATGCGCGGTATTCGTTTCTAAGCTCTAATTGTTCACGCGCCTCTTCTTGGGTAAGTCCCTCGGCTTTTGATTTTTTTGCCAAATAGTTTATTCTGTCAATTTTTTTTTGATCCATAATATCCTCACAAAATTTGTTTTATTGCTAAGAAAATGTTTTTGGAAATTTCCTCTGCGGTGGTCGAATATACACCGCAAATTTTTTCGCAAATTTTGCCTGCAGTGCCGTGAATGAAAGAAGCGTGAATAGCACAAGCAAACATATTTCCGTTAAATTTATGCGCAAGTGAAGCGCAAATTCCCGCTAAAACGTCGCCGCTTCCTGCAGTAGCAAGCGCGCAAGAGCCGAAGTGTGTTTTTGCGGCAAATTCCTGCGAGCAGGTAAGGTTAAAATCGCTTTTAAATAAAATCGTTGCGCTTGTTCCTTTAATATAATTATAAGCGTAAAAAAGCGGTTTTTTTAAAAGCTCTTCGGTCGACGCATCAAAAAGGCGGCAGGCTTCGCCGACGTGCGGTGTAAGCAAAATAGGGCAGGTTGCGGCTTTTAACATTTCTTTTGTAAGATAAAAAAGTCCGTCGGCATCAATAACAAGCGGAACGTGACAGATAGCTAAAAGCTTTTCTAAACGATCTTTTATTTTTATATCTCTGCCAATGCCCGGACCAAATAAAACTACGTCTTTATCCTTAATAAATTCTTCAATATAGTCAAAGCCCTTTGCACAAAGCATACTTTCGCTTGGGCGACCGGCAAAAAAGGCAGCACATTCGCTTGGTACTAACAGACTTACCTTGCCTGCGCCGGAGCGAAGCGCACTTATTGCGGCAAGATGAGCTGCACCCTCTAACCCAAAGCTTGCGGCAATTATTCCAACGTGACCGTTTGTGCCCTTGTGTGCGTTTGATGGAATTTGCGGCAAACAAAGCTCTTCTTTTTTAGGATTAAAGACAAATAAGCTCATTCTTCCTCCTGCGCGCGGGAAATTGCGTAGGAAATCGTATCCCACGAAAAGCCTCTGCGTGCTAAAAAATCGCTGATCTTTTTTTTGCGCTTAAGCTCGTCTAGTGACGCGTGCTTTTGCATAAGCTTTTTTGCAAGCTCTGTTGCGGCGCTTGTTTCGTCTTTATCTGCAAGAGCTTCTTCTATTATCTCGTCGGCAATACCTTTTTGTTTAAGCTTAACCTTTATTGCGCGCACGCCCAAAGAGTTGTTTTTTAAGGCAAACTCGGATGCAAAACGCTCGTCGGATATATAATCAAGCTCTGTAAGGCGCGAAATAACGCGTGAAATTACTTTTTGCGAATAGCCGTTTTTAATCAGTAAATCAGAAATCTGTTTTTGAGATTTTTCGCTTTGCGAAAGGTTTTTTACTGCGCGAGCAAAAGCACGCTTGTATTCGTCTTCAAAAGTAAGTGATTTAAGATCAACGGTGTTAATATCTTTACCTATTTCGAGGTGATAAACGTGCGCAAGCTCGTCAAAAACCGAAAATGCGTATTCGCCGTCGACAAAAACGGAAATACGTCTTGAATTTTTCTTTTGAACCTCAAGTGCAGTAATTGTTGGCAAAATAACACCTCTACAACAAATATTACTATGTAATTATAAAGCATTTTTTAAATATTATCAACAAAAAACAATTTTCGTTGCAAAAAATGTCATATTCTGCTAAAATGATAGTATAAAAAACGGAGAGTGTAATATGATATATTTTATTGTAAACGCGCGCTCGGGTAAAGGTCGCGGGCAAGAGGTAGCAAAGCAAATTGACGAATATATGCGCTTAAAGGCGGAATATTCGCTTGTTTATACCGAATATTCCGGTCACGCAACGATTCTTGCAAGAGAGCTTTCGCAAAAGCAAGATTGTACTGCAATAGTTGCCGTAGGCGGTGACGGAACCTTTTCGGAGGTTCTTAACGGTGCCGACGTTTTGCATCCCATAGGCTTTATTCCATCGGGCTCGGGTAACGATTTTATTCGTACCTCGGGCGAAAAAGAATTAACGCAAAGGCTTGACGATATTATTAACGGAAATTTCAAGGTTATAGATTTTATAAGCGTAAACGATAAGCGCTGTTTAAACGTTTGCGGCGCAGGCTTTGATGTTGACGTGCTTGAAAACGAAGCGCGCTTCCGTAAGACTTTCAAGGGCGCTATTTGCTATTATTTAGGCCTTTTAAAGGCGCTTCTTTGCATAAGATTCCGCCCAATGAAGATGGTCATAGATGAAAAAGAAGAATTAGATTGCGAGTGCCTTATGTTTGCACTTGCAAACGGCAAGTACTATGGCGGAGGAATGCCCGTTTCGCTTGATTCAAGCATTGACGACGGCAAGCTTGATCTGCTTGTGATAAAAAAGCTTCCGCTTTATAAGGTGCCTAAAATTTTAATTAAGTTTTTAGGCGGTAGTGTGCGCGACATAAAAGAGCATACGGTTGCGCGCTCTTGCGAAAGTTTTTCCTGCTATCTTGGTGACGTTTCGATGCAGATCGACGGCGAGATTAAAAAAATAGAAAAAATAGACTGCAAAGTGGTTGCGAGCGGTTTAAAAGCGTTTTTATAGTTGCTTTTATTTGCAATTTGCATTATAATATAATTAACAAAAAATAGGGGGTAAAAAACAATGTTAGTTTCATCAAAAGAAATGCTTAACAAGGCAAAGGCCGGCAAATATGCAGTAGGCCAGTTTAACATCAATAACCTTGAATGGACAAAGGCCATTCTTTTAACTGCCGAGGAGTGCTCGTCACCTGTTATCTTGGGTGTTTCGGAAGGCGCTGCAAAGTATATGTGCGGCTTTAAGACCGTAACTGAAATGGTTAAGGCTATGATAGACGAGCTTAAAATTACCGTTCCCGTTTCACTTCATCTTGATCACGGCACCTACGAAGGCGCTTATAAGGCAATGGAAGCAGGATTTTCTTCGGTTATGTTTGACGGCTCGCATTACGAGATTGAAGAAAATATTCAAAGAACAAAGCAGATTATTGCTGACGCTGAAGCAAAGGGAATTTCTGTTGAAGCAGAAGTTGGTGCTATCGGCGGCGAAGAGGATGGCGTTATCGGCGCAGGCGAATGTGCAGATCCTAAAGAGTGCAAAATGATTGCTGACCTTGGCGTAACAATGCTTGCAGCAGGCATCGGTAACATTCACGGCAAATATCCTGCAAACTGGGCAGGCTTAAGCTTTGAAACGTTAGACGCTATCCAGCAGCTTACGGGTGATATGCCCCTCGTTCTTCACGGCGGCACAGGCATCCCTGCAGATATGATTAAAAAGGCAATTTCGCTTGGCGTTTCAAAAATCAACGTTAATACCGAATGTCAGCTTGCTTTTGCCGAGGCTACAAGAAAGTACGTTGAAGCAGGCAAAGATTTAGAAGGCAAGGGCTTTGACCCCAGAAAGCTTTTAGCTCCCGGTGTTGAGGCTATCAAGGCTACCGTTAAAGAAAAGATGGAGCTCTTTGGCTCGGTAGGCAAGGCTTAATAAAAAATATAAAAACCGACGAGATTTCGTCGGTTTTTTATTTTCTAAAAATTCTTACCACGCGGTATCCTATAAGCATAAATTGCTCGCGCAGTAAAAAACCTGCTTTTGTTTTAAATGTTTTGTATGCACTTGTTTGTGTTGGCGAAGAAAATGCAGTTTCTATTCCGTAATCGCTTGCCATAAGCATTGCGCGTTTTTGGTGCAATGGATCGCTTACTATAATGGCAGAGGAAAACGAATTTTCGTCCATAATATTTTTTGCTTCAAAAAAATTTTCTTCGGTAATGGTTGATTTTTCTTCTATAAATATTGCGCTTTCGCTAACGCCCTGTTCTATGGCATATTTTTTAGCAGCCGCCGCTTCCGAAACGCTTTCGCCCTTGCCAAAGCCGCCTGTAAAGATGATATAATCGGCATAGCCGTTATTATAAAGCCAAATTCCGTGGTTCACGCGTTGTTTTAGCACTTCCGAGACTTCTCCGCCGGTAGATTTTGCACCTAAAACTATTATAACGTCGGCAGGTGCTTTTTGGTCTATCTTGCCAAAGTTCCAAATTTGTACACCCGTAGAAATAAATACGGTAATAATTATAACCGAAAAAAGTGCAACGATAAACGATAAAAGTTTTTTATTCAAAAATCATCTCTCCAAAGGCAGTGGGGTTGTGGAACGATGCTTCTTCAAGCAGCGGTACTTGTTGCCAACATAAATAATGGGGAATATGCGTGCTGTCGCCACATTTGTAGGCGTTTGCGCGAATTTTTTTGCCCGAGAATGCTTTAAAATCGGGGAAGAAGTGCCTTATAAACGAATACGGAATTTTATATTCTACCTCCCAGCCGTCTTGCGTGCGCTTTGCAAAAGGAATTATTTCAGGTTCTTCAGGAATAAGACGAACCAGATCGTGCACGTTTGTAGCAAAGCCCAAATAAATTGCACCGTTTAAATTACATTCAATATTAAAGTAGCGGATATCGTTCTCCATCGGGCAAAAGAAAAATTCCAGACAGCTATCTTCGCAAATAGGGTCAAGAGCACCCGTTAATTCTGCACGAATATCTTTCTCATGCGCTAAAAGTCTAACGCAAATAGCCTCGTCGTTATAGCAAAGCTGTGCCCAGGCAGAAACGTCCGCTTCAGTTGGCAAAAGCAAGCTGTCTATGTTTAATACGGGAATATCTTCCCAGCAAAAAGTATCGTTGCATTTTTTTATTGTGTATTTTTCCATAAATTTCTCCTACTTTTATTATATAAAAAGGGTATCATAAATAAGTAAAAAAGTCAATTTTAATTATTTTAATACAAAGATAAAAAACAAACGCCCACCAAAGTGAGCGTTTGTTTTATGGCACCCCCAAGGGGATAAAGTCGCATACGCGCCTTCCGTGCTTGTCGACCAAAAGCCTCAAAGGCTTTCGGTGCCCGACTGCGCACCGCTTCGCTATAAAACAGTTTACAAAACTGTTTTATTGTACGCTACGCGCCCTCTCAGTGTTCGAATCCCCTTGTGATAATAAAAAACAACAAACGCCCACCAAAGTGAGCGTTATTTTATCTATTGGGGATACGGTACGTTTCGCAAACTCGCCGAACGCTCTTAGCGTTTAGCGGCGACTTTTGCTTACTTACGCACCTTTTACATATTATAAACTTTATGTCATATAGGTGATACGGTGCGCTCTCGGCTTATGGCGACCACTATCAGTGGTACCCGCCAAAGCCTTCGTGCTCCCGACTCCGCATCGCGACTGCTTTGCACTCGCGTGCTTCGACGAACCATTGCTAAAGCAAAGGTTCTTACCCCTTAAGGATAAAACAAACGCCCACCAAAGTGAGCGTTTGTTTTATGGCACCCCCAAGGGGATTCGAACCCCTGTTGCCGCCGTGAGAGGGCGGTGTCCTAGGCCACTAGACCATGGAGGCATTGGCTGCGGAACTAGGATTCGAACCTAGACAATACGAGTCAGAGTCGTAGGTGCTGCCGTTACACAATTCCGCAATAGTATCTATTTAACGTGATAGATTATAAAATATAGTGCCTTTTTTGTCAAGCGTTTTTTAAAAAAATTCCAGGTTGCCGTCAGGACACCGTCTAACACCCGTCTCTCGACAGGTGGGTGCGCCGCCTGATTTTTTTGTCTTCCACTGGCATAGCAAAAGCTAAGGAGGCATGACATATTATCAGTTGCTTTATAACGCTCCCTATTGCATAATGTGGGTATTATACAAAATGCCCCACAACGCACAACCCAGAACTATATTTATTATTACACAATAAGCAAAAAAACACAAGTCCTTTAAGGAAAAAACAGTATGCAAATTTTGTAATATTTTATCGCAATATAAAGGAACGCAAAAATTATTTTATGTGTTTGAAGTTGCCGTAGGTTTCGTTTGCAACTTCATAAAAGGAAAACGTGTTGTCATATTTTGATAATATGTCCTGCATATCGTTTAGCTGATGCTTATTTACAACGCAAATAAGAAGAACCTTGTCAGAGTTAGTATACGCGCCCATAACGTCAATTTTTGTTGCACTATGTTTAAGGGAAGCTTTTATATCTTCCACTATTTTGTCAGAATGATTAGTGATAATTGTAAATTTATACGCTATTTTTGTTCCTGTAAGAATTTGGTTGCCGACAAATACCGATATAAAGCAATAAGTTATACAAAGAGCAACGGGTTTGTAATCAATGCTTCCTTCAGAATAAACAAATAACGAAATTATTGCTACAAACGCATTGAGAATAAACGTTACTATAAAAAAGTTTGTGTTAGGCTTTTTCTTATTGATATAACGCGAAAGCACGTCAGTTCCGCCTGTGCAGGCGTTGTTTTTAAAGCAAACACCATAAACCGCACCACTTATAACACCGCTTATAATTACGGGGTAAATTGTATCGTGTCCAAGGGCATTGTACTGTATTGCATCAAAATTAGTATTTTGTAAAAACAAATAAGAAAACGAATAAACTAAAGAAAAAAGCAAGGTTTTTATTGCAAAGTTCTTTTGTATAAAAAAGAAAGCAAATATCGAAAGAGGGATATTTATAATTAATGACATATAGCTTATGCTAAAACCGGTTTTGTACTGAATCATAGTTGCAATACCGTTGAGTCCGGCAGGTGCAAAGCTGTTTTCTATTATAAAAATATAATAGTTTAATGCAAGTAAAACAGCGCACAAAATAATGTAAACGTAGGAAAAAATCTGTTTTGAAATTTTCATAAAAGGCCTCCGCGGTTAGTCAAAC
>JAZSMS010000152.1:0-4735 GCA_045536015.1 Clostridia bacterium | reverse complement strand
TATGCCTTAAGTCCCTCGAACATCTCCTGACCGTAGTGGTAAACCATAGCCGCGGGGGACAGAGAGATATTCTGGAAGGGTACTATGCGGGCGTCGTGCCAGCCCTGACCCTCGGTGTAGTTCATTATGAACATATGGTCGGTAAAGATCTTACCGAAGCCGAGAGGCTGACCCGCCTCGGGCTTTTTAGAGGGATTTTTAGTGAGTTCTATCTTGATATCCAGCATGATTACTCTCCTTTGTAGTTATAGCCCAGCTCTACCGCGCCGATATTCTTCTCGATAAGGTCAGCGCGCTTAGCGGAGACTACCTTCTTCATGGTCTCGGCTACGTTCTCATAGGGGATCATACCTGTCTTTGCGATAGCGTGACCTAAGATGATCATATTTGCCAGAGTGTCGTAGCCCTTCTCGCTTGCCAGGTTGGTAGCGGGGATATAATATACGTTTACGTCGGTACTCTCTACCTTAGGGCTGATGAGGGAGCTGCCCACGTTGATGGTAGCGCCGGGGAGAGCCCCGTTCTCGTACTTATCGAGAGAAGGAAGGTTCATGGCGATAAGCACGTCGGGCTTATTAACGATGGGAGAGCCCACCTGTACGTCCGAGAGGATGACGGAACAGTTTGCCGTTCCGCCTCTCATCTCGGGACCGTAGGAGGGAAGCCAGCTTACGTTTTTTCCTTCAAACAAGCCCTTGTATGCTAAAAATTTTCCTGCAAATAAAATACCTTGTCCGCCAAAGCCGGAAAGTAAAATATTCAAAGTGCTCATTATTTATTCTCCTCCTTTGCGCTTCTGTCTTTATAAACGCCCAAGGGATAATAAGGAAGCATATTTTCCTCAAGCCACTTAAGAGCCTTTTGCGGTGTCATACCCCAGTTGGTAGGGCAGGTTGAAACAACCTCAATAAGCGAAAAGCCTTTCCCGTCGATCTGATTTTGGAAAGCTTTTTTAATTGCCTTTTTAGCCTTGCGGACGTTGGCAACGTTGTTTACAGTAACACGCTCGAGATATTCGGGACCGTCAAGCTCGGATAAAAGCTCGCACACACGGATAGGATATCCGCACCATGAGGTATCACGTCCGTAGGGTGAGGTCTGCGTAACCTGACCGGGAAGCGAGGTAGGAGCCATCTGTCCGCCCGTCATACCGTAAATTGCGTTGTTAACGAAAATAACGGTTATGTTTTCGTTTCTTGCGGCGGCGTGAACGGTTTCTGCCATACCGATAGAGGCAAGGTCACCGTCGCCCTGATAAGTAAATACAATATGATTTTCGGGATCAGAACGCTTAACGCCGGTTGCAACAGCGGGTGCACGTCCGTGAGCCGCTTCGATTGTATCACAGTTAAAATAATTATAAGCAAAAACAGAACAACCAACGGGAGCAATACCTATTGTTTTGCCCTCGATACCAAGCTCATCAATAACCTCGGCAACAAGACGGTGAATAATACCGTGTGTGCAACCGGGGCAATAATGGAAAGGAACATCTGCAAGTGCTTTGGGTTTATCAAATACTACCATTATTTTGCACCTCCATTTTTGTCAGCTTTTATAATAGCATCTAATACCTGCTCGGGCGAAGGAATCATACCACCTGTGCGGTTGCAAAGCGTTACGGGAACCTTACATTCACAAGCAAGTCTAACGTCTTCTATCATTTGACCCATCGAAAGCTCAACAGAAATAATCTGTTTAACGTGTTCTGCCGCCTTTTTAAAGGGAGCATTCGGGAAGGGCCAAAGTGTAATAGGACGGATTAAACCAACCTTAATGCCCTGTGCGCGTGCTACTGTTATAGCGTTTTTAGCAACACGTGCGGCAATACCAAATGCGGCAATGCAAATTTCGGCATCGTCCATTAAGTATTCTTCAAACATAACTTCTTCCTGCTCGATTTTTGCATAGCGCTCGTAGCGGGCAAAGTTAAATTGCTCAAGCTCGTCGGGCTGAAGGAAAAGTGAGTTTACGATGTTGTGAGGACGCTCACACTTTGTGCCGGTTGTTGCCCAAGGCTTTTCGGGTGCAGGAGCAATATCGTAGTCAAGACTAACGGGCTCCATCATCTGTCCCATAGTACCGTCTGCTAAAATCATAGCAGTCATACGGTATTTATCGGCAAGCTCAAAGCCTTTAACGGTAAGATCTGCCATTTCCTGAACACTTGAGGGTGCTAAAACAAGCATCTTAAAGTCGCCGTGTCCGCCACCCTTTGTAGCTTGGAAATAGTCTGCCTGGCTGGGCTGAATTCCGCCTAAGCCGGGACCGCCACGCTGAACGTTAACAACAAGCGAGGGAAGATCGGCACCTGCCAAGTATGACAAGCCTTCGCTTTTAAGCGAAATTCCGGGGCTTGAAGATGAGGTCATAACGCGCTTGCCTGTTGCGGCAACGCCATAAACCATATTTATAGCGGCAACCTCACTTTCTGCTTGAAGAAAGCATCCGCCAATTTTGGGCATTCTCTTTGCCATATATGCGGCAATTTCTGTCTGGGGAGTGATGGGGTAGCCAAAGTAATGCATGCAGCCTGCTTTTATAGCGGCTTCAGCAATAGCTTCGTTACCCTTCATTAAAATCTTTTCTGCCATAATATTACTACCTTTCTACCTTAATAATGCAGTCAGGGCACATCATTGCACAGCTTGCACAGCCAACGCAAGCGGCTTCGTCAGTAATAACTGCGGGATGATGACCTTTTTTGTTTATTTTTTCAGAATCAAGCTTAAGAAGATTCTTTGGGCAGGCATCAATGCATAGGCCGCAACCTTTGCAATTGTCTGTCTTAAAAGTCAGTTTTGCCATTTTTTAATTCCTTCTTTCTTAAAAACTTTTTTATACCGGTCTTGCCTGAAGCTTTAGAGGCATCAGATTTTCTATTTTATCCGATAATTCCTCATAAAGCTCTTGCTTAACCGTAGTAAGCTTTACAGGTATTTGCGAAAGTGCAGAAACCTCTAAAGCATATTTAAGCGAATCAATAACGTCCTGAGCAGTGGTTAAATCGCCAACGTTAGAATTATTTACAAGCCCCGTAAACTTAAGTTTGCAGGCTTGCTCAATTTCACGCATAATCTCTACCGTTGATTTGGCATCAGGCGTAAGGGGACGGTAACGGTTTATTACCATAAGCATTTCAAAATTGTTTTCTTCTATTATTTCAGGTACAAGGCGTCCGAGTGCATAAGCACCACGGTCGTCGCCGCCGATATCAAGCACTGCATACGTCTGCTTGTCGGCTGTTAATGAATACATATCTTGCGGCAGGGCAGGAATATCAACGTTGGTGTTGGCGTATTCGGAACAGATAAGGCGAATACCTGCTTGATTTAGCTCGTTTAAACTGTCCTTTGCCCTGAAATACGGGTTAACAATATCAAGGTCGGCTATTGCAACGGAATTTTTTTGCTTTTTAACCTCAAGCGCAAGATTAACTGCAACGTTTGTCTTACCGCTTCCGTAATGACCGCAAAGTATCGTAAGCCGTTTAAAGTTATACATTTATATCATTCCTTAAAGCTTATTGCGCTGAATTTTTCCACTTACGGTCTTAGGAAGACTATCGCGGAAAACAACTATTCTGGGATATTTATAAGGTGCGGTGTGTGCTTTAACGTATTGCTGAATTTCCTTCTTTAATTCGTCAGTAGCTTCTACTCCTGCAACAAGTACTATGCTTGCTTTAACAACTTGTCCACGGACCTCGTCAGGTGCGGCAGAAACTCCACACTCTAAAACATAGGGCAATTCCATAATAACGTTTTCAATTTCAAAGGGACCTATGCGGTAGCCCGAAGACTTAATAACATCATCAACTCTGCCAACGTACCAATAAAATCCGTCTTCATCGCGCCAAGCAGTATCGCCCGTGTGATAAAATCCGTCGTACCAAACCTCTCGGGTTTTTTCTTCGTCGTTATAATAACCGGTAAACAAGCCGCAGGGAGCGCCTGAAGATACATTGATAACAATTTCGCCAACCTCGCCGTCTGCAACGGGATTGCCGTCGGCGTCAATAAGGCGTACGTCATAGATAGGTGCAGGCTTGCCCATTGAGCCGATTTTGTGCGGTGCACCAACCATATTGCCGATAATCATTGTGCTTTCGGTTTGACCAAAGCCCTCGATTATCTGAAGTCCCGTAGCCTTTTCAAATTGGCGGTAAACCTCGGGGTTAAGTGCTTCGCCCGCAGTAGTCATGTGCTGAACAGACGAAAAATCGTATTTAGAAATATCTTGCTTTATCATCATTCTAAGCATCGTAGGCGGTGCGCAGAAAGTTGTAATATGATATTTTGCAAACATAGGAAGAATGTCTGCGGCATCAAAGCGATCAAAGTCGTAAACAAATGTTGCCGCTTCGCAAAGCCATTGACCGTAAAGCTTGCCCCACATAGCTTTTGCCCAGCCCGTATCGGAGATGGTAAAGTGAAGTCCGTCTGGGTCAACGTTGTGCCAATATTTTGCCGTATGGAAGTGACCCAGTGCGTATTTATAGTTGTGTGCGGCGATCTTGGGATATCCCGACGTACCTGACGTAAAGAACATCAGCATAAGATCGTCACCGCAGGGTGAATCTTCTTTTCTTTCATAAATATCGTCAAACGCCTTTACTTCCTCATCAAAGTTGTGCCAGCCTTCACGGCTTCCGCCAACTAAAATCTTGTGTTTCAGCTCTTTTGCATTTTTGCTTCCAAGCTCAGCCTGATTTGCAATGTCGCCATCTGCACTG
>JAZSMS010000058.1:0-37612 GCA_045536015.1 Clostridia bacterium | reverse complement strand
TCAGTTATTCTATTAAGATACTGCCACTCACACGGTGCACCCTCAACTACAACATTATGATATTCTTGATTTTTCTCGCGCGAGAACAGATTATCTGCCTTTTGATCTAAAATACGGTTTGTTTCTTCCTTTTGCGTTTGTAATACATTGGGCGAAATAGCATATTTTGAAAGAGCATCATAGCCAAGATAATTATATAGATGTGCGTCCTCAAGCTGATGGTTTCTTGGCCAAGTATACGCTACGTAATATATATCGTCTACTGTATGGTATTTTTCTGGATTTATTTTATTAAGATAACGCGTATAAAAGCGTGCTTCTTTAGTGTAATAATCAAGACGACCGGGCACCTTTATTCTGGCGGCTGCCTCGGGATAAACGTGCATTATCGGTATTTCGCCCTTTTCGGTTTTAACGTTAAGATAGCACGTTTGTGCCATTGCCTGATAAATTAAGCGTCTGATAACATTTATCGAAGCAAGCTTTTCTTCATCACTTTCAAGCGTATCAATATCAACAACGTTAGTATAATCGTCCTGAAGGATGCAAACCATTTTCATCTGTCTGCCGTCTTCAAGCAAACCGTTTGTTGCCGCGTGTGCTATTGCAGGCTCATCAGAAGGTCTCGGTGCCGACACATCAAGAGCGACGTGAAGATATGCAAAGTAGTCTATACCTGCATCCATTGCCATTTTAGCCTCTTCTTCCCAAGCAACGCCGTACAAATAAGGATATTCCTTTTGTTTCAAACCGTCAGCAACGTCGTCTATAGTATAAGTTTTTCCGCTTGCTTCATAGCAGGAATTCATTGACATTTCAACGTCGCCGTTTTCCTGCTTGCCCTCATAATTAACAAAGTACGGTGCTCGGAAAGGATAATATGAAAGCGTACGCATCATCATCTCGGGCGAGGTTATGCTAACCTTTTTAGTTCCATTTTGGGTATTTTCTTTTTCATCTTGCGCAATAACATCATTTATCTTTGCTGCCTTACGCGTGCCTGACCAAATATCCCAACGGATAGCACCAATTTGTAACCTATCGTTATCGATAATATTATGAGCAGGAATTAGATCTTCCTTAGCAACAAGCTTTATAAGTTTAATTTCGATATCCTTAATCATAACAGAAACGTCAACGTTGCCAACTACAACAAACTCAACTGCAACGTAGTCAAGTTCTTGCTCTACCCCGTGTTCATTTGTTTCTTCTAAAGTAATAACAAAATTAAGCTGTTGCTTGTGCCAAGAGGTGTCAAGCATTATCTTTTCGGCACAAACGTCGTTGCGCGATGCAACGTTGCCCTCAGCATCTTTATGTACGTAGTGCGTTTTTAACTGAACGGTTTTGCCTATTGATTTTTCGTCTGTTGTCTTTAGATAGCACGAAAGCTCGTATATAGCAGGGCCGTTTTTCTTTAAATTTTGTGCTAATTCTCGTCTGGCCTCGTCAGTATTGGTAAACTCTAATATAGAGTGTATATGGGCATTTTGCTGATAATCAACTGCCAAAACAGGAGTTCCGTCATCCTCAACTCGCGACATTGCGCATTTGCCTTCTGCAAACCAAACCCAACCATCAAAACCTTTTTCCTCTGAAAACTTTTTAAGATCACCGTTAAAAAGCAAATTTTTGTTTTCCATAATTTATCTCCTTATTTAAGCATTTCCTTTGCTTCTTTTTCTCTAAATGCTTTAATTGCCTTAGCGCATTCAACTAAAATGCTATCGTTCTTTTTATTAGTTCCATCAGGATTTTTTAATATCTGACCGGTTTCGTCAGTTAAAACCGTTGGACAAAGATATCCGCCCTCGTCAAACTCGTTCCAAGCATATACAAGAATTGTATTTGTAGAATTTTTATATTCCTTTGCATACTTGCCCGTAAACGAAAGACCGTGTGAAAGCTGTTTTGCAAGCTGCTCGGGAGTACCTGTTTGCGTGTAGGTACAATTATAATCACCGCACCACGAAACTTTTGTTTTAACCCTTGGCAAAACATTGTATCCAAGTGAAACCGTTGGAATATAGCGTACTGCATCGTAGGCATTGATATAATCTGCGTGCTGGCGGTCTATTCGGTCAATATAATCATCATAATTCTCACCAAAGGCATCCTTCCAAACGCTTGGCTTGGTATTATAGCACTGATCAATTCTATTTAAGCGTTGCCACTCTATGCCGCCTTCAAGCTTAATATCTTTATATTCCTTTTCCTTATCAAACTTGCCTGCCTCTACTTCTTTTATTGCATTTGCACGCTGAGCCGGCGTTACAATTGGCGGAACGGCATACTTTGAAATAGCATCAAAGCCAAGATAGTTATAAAGATATGCATCTGCTATTGCGCCTACCTCGCGGTAAATGTGATGTGCAACGCAGTATATATCATCAATTACACGATATTTTTCAGGATTTTTCCTGTTAAGATAGCGTGAGTAAAAGCGGGCTTCCTTTTTATATCTTTCAAGCTCGTCAGGATCCTGCATTCCCTTTGTAAGATTCCAATAAAAATGAAGTATCGGTATCTCGCCATTGGGAGTCTGTGCGTTTAAGTAGCACGACTGTGCCATTGCCTTATACATCATTCTTCTTGGATAGATAATTGCCTCAAGCTTTTCCTCGTCAGACTCAAGCTTATCAATATCCACCAAGGCCTCATTCATATGCACGATAGCCACCATTTTCATTTGTCTGCCGTCTTCAAGCATACCGTTTGTTGCTGTGTGTGCAAAAGCAGGCTCGGTAACACGGCGCTCGCGCTCACCTTTTAGGCAAACGTAAAGATAGGCAAAGTAATCAATACCTGCATCCATCGCCATTTTAGCCTCTTCTTCCCACGAAACTCCATGATTGTATGGATGCTGCTTAATTTTAAGGTCGTCCATAACGTCCTCATAATCATAGCAGAGCCCTGTTTTTTCGTAGCAAGATTGCATCGAAAGAGATACGTCACCGTTATTCTGCTTGCCCTCAAAGTTTACAAAATACGGAGCCCTTTGCGGATAATAGCTAAGTGTGCGCATAATCATCTCGGGCGAAGTTATGCTTATACGCCTACTACCGTTTTGTGCGTTTTCTTTCTCGTCTTTGGCAATAACGTCGTTTATCTGGCTTGCAGTACGGGTTTTATCCCATATATCCCAGCGAATAGCACCGATAAGTGTTTTTTTGTGGGGAATTATCTCCCTCGCAGGCTTAAAGTTTGTAGCATCACATAAGCTTAAAAGCTCAAAGGAAATGTCCTTAATTAATACGTTTACGTCTAAGTTGCCAGGGGTTAAAAACTCAATTGCAACGTATTCAAGCTCTTCGTTTGCAAACGCATCAAGCGCTATTGCAAATACAAGCTCGTTTTTAACCCAATTATCTGCAAGTGATATAGGCTTTGGCGAAACGTAAGACTTATTAACTACGTTACCCTGCTTGTTTTTATAGGCATAATGAGATTTAATCATTATTTTTTTGCCCACAGACTTTTCATCTGCCGCTAAGAACAAGCACGAAAGCCTAAACACACCGCTTCCTTTTTGCTTTATTTTATCTGCAAGGTCTTTTCTTGCCGAATCGGTATTTGTTAAATCAAGCACCGAATATTTGTTTGAGCCGCCTACGTATTTAACCAAGATAGCGATACTATTATCATCAAGAACTTGTCTTGACATTTTACAGCCCTCTTGTTGATTCCACGTCCAGCCGTCAAAGCCACCTTCATTTTTACAAACTAAAAAATCTCCATTTATTTTTAACGTATCCATTATTAGCCTCTTTATTTGTTTGCTGCCTCTTTTACTCTAAATTCTTTAATTACCTTTGCACATTCGTCTAAAATAGAAGAATCCATCTTTACTGTTCCGTCCCCGTTTAAAATAGGCTCGCCGTGCTCATCAACTGCAACTGCGGGGCAAAGATATCCACCCTCATCGTGTTCATTCCAAGCATAGATATCAATCATATTAACAGTATTAGGATTTGCCTTTTTATATTCAAGCATATACTCTAAGGTATTCTTTAAGTGCTGTGCCTGCTGTTTTGCCGTTCCATAGGCAAGGTATCCGCAGCCATAATCCTGGCACCACGAAACGCGCGTTTTAATTCTGGGCGTAACGTTGTATCCAAGACTTACAACAGGAATGTAATCTATAATATCCTTTGCATCCAAATATGCTCTATGGCGAGGCTCAATATTGCGCATAAATCGCTCATAGGTTGCACCAAAAGCTTCTTTCCAAATGCTCGGCTTAGTGTCATAGCAATTATCTATTCTGTGAACTCTGTACCACTCAACGTCCCAACCCTTAGGCAAAAGCGGACCAACCTCAGTTTTTTCGCCCTTTGCCTGAATATTATCAAACTGCTCATTAATAAGCTGTACTGTTTTCTTTCTGTCATCCGGCCAAACAAAGTCTGACTCGGCATATTTAGAAAGCGCATCATAGCCAAGGCTTTTACGGTAATAAGCCTC
The DNA here is from genome assembly GCA_045536015.1 of Clostridia bacterium. GTDB lineage: Bacteria > Bacillota > Clostridia > Christensenellales > QALW01 > JAZSMS01. The sequence goes on along the minus strand of JAZSMS010000058.1, from coordinate 33,148 downwards.
ACTCTTCAAGCCGCCTATTGAAGAACAACTTGTATAACCTACAAAATAAATATCGTCAACTACACGATATTTATCGGGATTTTTCTTGTGAAGATACTCGGTAAAGAACTTTGCCTCTTTAATATAAAGCGGAAGAACATCAGACGTGTTAATACGCTTAAATTCATCATAATAAAAATGCATTATCGGAATATCGCCGCTAACCGTATGAGCATCAAGATAGCACGACTGCGCCATTGCCTGATAAATCATTCGTCTTGGATAGATAATCGAAGCCATTTTTTCTTCGTCGGTTTCAAAATCGTCAAGGTCTGCTATTCCACCGTGATTATCCTGCATAACGCAAACCATCTTCATCTGTCTGCCATCAGGCAACATACCGTTTGTTGCGGTATGCGCAAAGCAAGGCTCTAAAACCTGACCAAAGTTTGTGTTATTGTAGCCCTTGTAGAGATAGGCAAAATAGTCAATGCCTGCATCCATTGCAAGTTTTGCTTCGGTTTCCCAGTCTATTCCGTAAATGTAAGGATGCTCTTTAACCTTTAAATCATCCATAACGTCTTCATACTGATACGTAAGACCTGTTTTTTCAAAGCACGATTTAATCGACATTTTTACGTCGCCGTTATCCTGCGCACCCTCGTACTCAACAAAGTACGGTGCGCGGAAAGGATAATATGAAAGCGTACGCATCATCATATCGGGCGAGGTAACGCGCGAGCGCTTTGTGCCGTTTTGCTTGTTATATTCTTCATCCTCGGCAATTATTTGGTTAATTTCGCGTGCTGAATGTGTTTCGTACCAAATATCCCAACGTATTGCACCGATAAGTGTTTTATCCTGAGGAATAAGCTTATGTAAGGGTTCTTCTTTAACAACAAGTTCAGAAACCTTTTCAATGGCAATATCTGCAATACAAGCATTTATTGATTCACCTTTTTCAATAGCTATTTCAACTGCAACAAAGTCAAGTTCCTGACCCGTAATACTTTTTTCCTGCAGACAAGAATTATGAAAAACACATTCTGATTTTTGCCAATCGTTTGAAAGTTCAATAAAAGATGCACCGTTATCTACTCTATCTACGAACGTTAAATTGTCATTTTTAAAGCAATAAAACATTTTAATTTTTATTTTTTTACCTACAGATTCTTCATCTGCCGCTTTAAAATAGCACGAAAGCTTGCAATCACCTTCGCCCAAATCGTTTAACTTGCCAGCAAGCTCACATCTTGCTTCATCAGTATTAGTAAAAATAATTTGATGTGGATGTGCGTTTTCTGTATATTTTACCTGTACTGCATTTTTACCGTCTATACCTTCAACGCATGAAGTTATAATCTCTCCGCTTGTTGACCATTCCCATCCTTTAAAACCGTTCTCTTGTGAAAACTCGGAAAAATCGCCATTAAAAAACACTTTATTCTTTTCCATAATTTTCTCCTTTTTAAGCTGATAGAGGCTTATACTATTTTAACAAAAATTATCTTTCCGCTTGAATTCTGAAGCACACTTGTAACCTCGCAAGCAACAAGCTTATCTATAAATTCTGCACCGTTTTCAACTACAATCATTGTTCCGTCTTCTAAGTAGCCTACGCCCTGAGTAGCATCCTTACCTTGCTTTTGAATTAGCACGTCTATCTTATCGCCTGCAACAAGCGCCGATTTTAATGAATTTACAAGGTCGTTTATATTAAGAATTTTTATGTTCTGAAGCGTTGCAACAGTATTAAGTCCATAATCATTTGTCATTACTTCCGCACCGTTTTCGGTAGCGTATGCAAGCAACAAATCGTCCTTTGCAATGCTTTTATCATACTTTTTATTATCAAACGTAACGTTTTTTTGTGCTTTTAACTCTTTTAAAATATCAAGTCCTCTGCGCGCACGCGCACGCTTTTTGTCTTCTTCACTATCTGCTAAAAGCGAAATTTCATCAACAACAAATTTAGGAATAATTATCTCTCCGCGCAAAAATCCCGTTTGAAGAATATCGCAAATTCTGCCGTCGATTATAACACTTGTATCTATAACAGTTTTTATTCCCTGCGTTTTTACTTCTCCCAATGTTATATCATCACGCTTTAAAAGTGCAATTCTTACACCAACAATAGTAAAAAACGCATAAATTATTACGTTTAAGCCTATAACAAGACCTTCATTGCTTATTTTAACAAAAATCTGGCTGGTAAAAAACGCTACCACCAAGCCTGCCAAAAGACCTATAAGCACTAAAAGCAAATCTTTAACCGACATATTTTTTGCTTTTTTTACAAGCGAGGCGTTTAACTTAATTATAAGTTTGCTTATTGGTCCGCCCACAAAAAAGCCAACCGCCGCAAAGCTTAAAACCGACATTAAACAAACCGAAAATGCAAAAATCCAATTTGTAATTTGTAAATTGTTATAGGCAAGCAATATTTTAACGGCTTCCCAAACCCAAAATCCTATTGCGCTGCCTAAAAGCACAAACGCGCCACGTAAAATCTTTTTAAACATAGTTATCCTTTCTTACTGTCTATTGCAAACGATAATGCCGCAAACACGTTATCGACAAAAAACATTTGCATATCTTCTTCGCTTTTTAATCCTCTTTTATTTTGCTTTGGAAGAATTACTCTCTTAAACCCAAGCTTTTTACATTCGGCAATTCGTACTTGACAGTTGCTTACTGCCCTTAGCTCACCCGTTAAGCCAACCTCACCAAGCAAAACTGTTGAAGGTAAAATAGGCAAATTCTTTTCTGCCGAAAAAACAGAAGCAAGCATTGCAAGATCGCTTGCAGGCTCGTCAATTCTAAGTCCGCCCGCGATAGAAACGTAAACGTCTTTATTGTAAATTGAAATGCCCATACGCTTTTCAAGCACCGCTAAAAGCGTTACCATACGGTTATAATCAACACCGCTACCTACTCGTCGAGGGTTTCCAAAGCTAGAAAGCCCACAAAGCGCCTGAATTTCTACCATTAAAGGACGGGTACCTTCACACGAGCAAGTAAGTGCAACGCCCGGAACTACCTCTTTACGCTCGGAAACAAAAATTTCCGAAGGGTTTTCAACGTCGCGCATACCAAGCTCAGTCATTTCAAAAACGCCGATTTCGTTTGTTGAGCCAAACCTGTTTTTGTTTGTACGAAGCACCCTGAAAGAGCTGTTTCTTTCTCCCTCAAAGTACATTACTGTGTCAACTATATGTTCAAGCACCTTTGGCCCTGCAAGGGTTCCCTCTTTTGTAACGTGACCTACTACAAAAATCGTTATGCCGTATTCTTTGGCAACACGCATAAGCCTTGTAGCACATTCGCGCACCTGCGTTACCGTTCCGGGCGCGCTTGATAAATATGATGCAAAAACAGTCTGAATAGAGTCAATCACCGCAACGGCAGGCTTTTGCAAAATTAAAAGCGTGCATATTTCTTCTATATCAGTTTCGCAGCAGACGTAAAGTTCTTTTTCCTTGCAGGATAATCTGTCTGCCCTTAATTTTATCTGCCTTACCGATTCTTCTGCCGAAATATATAAAACCTTTTTTGTTTTTGCCGCCTCAGCACAAACCTGAAGCAAGAGCGTTGATTTTCCTATTCCGGGATCGCCGCCGCAAAGCACTATGCTTGCAGGAACTATTCCGCCGCCTAAAACGCGATCAAATTCTTTGCTGCCCGATAAAAAGCGATCCTGCTCAAGCGTTTCTACTTCAAGCAAGCGTTGAACGGACGCAGAATTTTGAGTTGTTTTTTCTGTCTTTGTTTTAGCAGAATGTGAAACAACCGTTTCTTCAAGTGTTCCCCAAGCCTCGCACCCGGGACACTTGCCAAGCCATTTTGCCGATTCAAAACCGCAGGCAGAGCAAACGTAAATATTTTTTTCCTTTGCCATTATCCCACCACACTTACTATTGCGCGTGCCGAAATGCCTTTTTCTTCGCCTTCAAAGCCAAGATGCTCGGTAGTTGTTGCCGCAACGTTAACGCGCGAAGCATCAATGTTTAAAGCTTGTGAAATATTTTCGTTCATTTTTTTGATGTATGGCGCAAGCTTTGGCTTTTGTGCCGCAACAATAGCACCTACGTTTACAACCTTAAAGCCTTTTTTATTAAGTAAACTTGCAACCTCTTTAAGTAAAAGCAAACTGGAAATGCCCTTGTATTTGGGATCACTGTCAGGAAAATGCTTGCCGATATCGCCTTCGCCTATAGCCGAGAGAAGCGCATCGCAAATTGCGTGAAGTAATACGTCGGCATCAGAATGACCAAGCAAGCCTAAATTATGCGGGATTTCCTCACCACCTAAAATAAGCATTCTGCCCTCAACTAATTGATGCACGTCATAGCCTATACCGCTTAAATACATTTTGGGCAAATCCTCTTTAGTAGTTATTTTTTTATTTTTAGGGTTTGATAAAACCATTTTTATCTTTCCACCTGCTTGTTCAAAAACTGCGGCATCATCAGTTAAATCAAAGCCCGAAGCCTTATATGCTTCAAAAATTTCGCTTGTGATAAATCCCTGCGGCGTTTGTGCCTGCCACAATGTTTGCCGCTCGGGTGTGTTTTTAACAAAACCATCTTCAGAACATTGCTTTATTGTATCTATCGCTTTAATTCCTGCAACTGCGCCAACACCAATAGAAATGTTTGTTATAACATTATCAATCGTTTGCTGATTGATAAACGGGCGCGCGCCGTCATGGATAAGGACCTTATCAAACCTGCCCTTTGCCCAGGCTAAACCGTTAAAGACAGATTCGCCCCTTGTTGCGCCGCCTTGGATAAGAGTTATCTCACTTCCCAAAATTTCCTGCAAACGCTGTTTATCGTCTTGAGAGCAGATAACTGCAACTGCGTCGATGTTTTTATTTTTTAAAAAAGCGTCGACAGATTGCTTTATAATGGGTGTTCCGTCAATAGATAAAAAAATCTTATTTTCGTCTATCCCCATTCTTCTGCCCTTGCCTGCAGCAGCAATTAAAGCGCAAATCATACTTCCACCGCCATAGGCTTATCAGCTTTTTTAGCTTCTTTTTCTTCAACAAATTCAACCTTGAAGTTATGCTGCTTTTCTCCAAAGCATATTGTTATTACGTCACCTGTTTTTACGTTATAGCTTGCTTTTGCCGTGCGCGAATTTACTAAAACTCTGCCTGCATCACAAGCATCATTAGAAACGGTTCTGCGTTTAATTATTCTCGAAACCTTTAAAAATTTATCAAGGCGCACAAGCATAGTCCTCCAAGTATATATTTATATAGATTATATCATATTAATAGTTGGCAAGGCAATACTATTTTGGATATTTTTTCAAAAAAACGCTTGATTTTATTGGTTTTTTTAGTATCATATCTTATGTAATATTTTTTTGCGAGGTTTTTTATGTATCAGCTTATGCTAAAACTTTTTGTCAAAGATTATCAAAACGTATCAAAGCCCGAAGTGCGCGCATGCTACGGTGTTTTAAGCGGTGTTTGCGGAATAATTTGTAACGTTATTTTATTTACGCTAAAGCTTTCGATAGGCTTATTCTTGCAAAGCGTTGCAGTAATTTCTGATGCATTTAACAACCTGACAGATTTGGGCACTACCGTTGTTACGCTTGTGGGAGTAAAGCTTAGTTCTTTAAAGCCCGACCGTGATCATCCGTTTGGCCACGGACGATTTGAATATATCAGTGCACTGATAGTCTCGTTTATCATAATGCTTGTAGGCTTTGAGCTTGCTAAAAGCTCGTTTGAAAAGGTACTTTCACCTACCGAAGCAGCGGCAATAAACTGGCTTGCAATTATTCTTTTAACACTTTCGCTTCCCATCAAATTTTTTATGTACGGATATAATAAAAAGTTTGGCAAGGCAATAGATTCTGCACCGCTTCTTGCCGCCGCAACCGACAGTCTCAACGACTGTATTGCGACAAGCGCAGTTATCGTTTGCACAATAATTGATTCGCTTAAAATTTTACCCTTTACCCTTGACGGCTTTGTCGGATGCGCAGTTTCTATTTTGATTATGCTTTCGGGCTTTTCCATTGCAAAGGAAACAGTTAATCTTTTGCTTGGAAAGGCACCCGATCAAGAGCTTGTTTGCAATATTTCTAATATACTTTTAGAAAGTGAAAGCATCATTGATATACACGATCTTATCGTTCACGACTACGGCCCCGGCAGAGTGTTTGCCTCGGTACATGCCGAAATAAGCGATACCGACGATATCGTTGCCGCACACGAGGCAATAGACAAGGTAGAAAAAGATATTTTTAACCGCCTTGGTTGCGAAATAACCGTTCACCTTGACCCCGTTCAGCAAAACAATGAAAAGCTTGCACAAATAAAGCAAACGCTTACAGAATTTTTAAAGGATAAAGACGCATCTTTTCACGACGTAAGAATGACCGACGGGCAAGAAAACATAAACGTTATTTTTGATATTGCCGTTCCGTTTGAATTATCCGAAAAAGACGTAGAAGCGTTAAAGACAGAGCTTAAAAAACTATTAAAGCAAATTGATCAAAGATATTCCGCCGCAATTCAAATTGACCGCCAATATTGCCAAAAATAAAAATAACCGATTTCTCGGTTATTTTTTTCTTTTTTCTTTAAAAAAATCAGAGAGTATTTTTGCACATTTTTCTTGTTCTACGCCGCCTAAAACCTGCGCGCGATGATTAAATCGCTCATCATTACACAAGTGATAAAGCGTTGTGCAACAGCCTGCCTTTTCGTCATAAGCGCCAAACACAACCTTGTCAATGCGCGAGTTTATTATTACGCCCGAGCACATTGGACAGGGCTCAAGCGTAACGAATAAAGTGCATCCGCTAAGCCGCCACGAATTAAGCTTTTTAGCGGCTTTTTTCATTGCAATAAGCTCGGCGTGCGCAGTTGGGTCGTTTGTCTTTTCGCGAAGATTATATCCACGCGCAATTATTTTTCCATCTTTTACAACAACCGCGCCGACAGGAACTTCGCCAAGCGAATACGCCTTTTTAGCCTCGTTAAGCGCGCGAAGCATAAAGTAAGAATCATCTTTATAAATCATATCAATCAATATAATCGTAATCTACCTGCGGTGTCTTTCCGGGCTCTAAAGTAGGCGTGGGCGCAGGTGTCTGGCCGGGTGCAAGCGTAGGCGTTTGCTGGGGAATAACGGGTGCTGTATAGAATGCAATATTCCACGCTAAAACTATCGGAACAAGCGAGGTAACGTTCCAAACTGCTCGCAACTCGTCTTCGTTAAGCGAAATTTTATCTTCAGGATTACCTAAACTAAGCGTAAATGCAGGCTTATCAAATTCTGCAATAAACCAATCCTTAATCGACATAGTTATAAAATTCTTCTTTGTAGGACCGCCAACGTCAACGCGCGAAAAACCTGTTAATGCGGCAAGCTCGTTTGAAATATCAAGACTTTGCTGAAGCGAGGCAACCGTTTGACCAAACTGCCAGTCAACCACGTTTCCACTGCCGCTGTAGGCTATAACGGAATCAATATTATTATTTTGAATAAGCCCCGCAACTGCACTTGCCTCGGGCGAGCTTAACTGATGCTCGGGATAGCCTTTGCTTGCGGCGCGCGTCTGAACAACGCTTGATTGAACGTTTCCTACGCCAAAATTCATAGAAAGGTCAACGCCAAGTCCGTTTGCACGCCAGGAAGAATATCCCTTTTTCTTTTCTAAAAGTCCCTGCTCGACAGAGTATGAATATATTTCCTCAACAATCTGCTTTTTATCCTCGGGAACGCTCTCTATACCCTTTAGTGCAATAGAAATTCCGTCAGGGTTAAGCATAGGAACAAAATAGATACGGCACGAATCTAAAATCTGCTGATAAGATTTGTTTTTATACGTTCTTGATAAATCTTCAAGATACGTCTCTATCTGCTTTGTTGCCAAAAGCGAAAAAGCACTTTCGTTGCCATTTATACCTGCAACGACTAAAATTTTCTTTTGTGCGTTTTGCGAGCCTATTGCAAAGTATAAAAGCTCACGGTTAAATGTACTTTTACCAAAAACGCCCATCTGTACTTTATCAGAATATTTTTCACTTATAGTCTGTGCATTTTGTAAAAACTTTTCATAGGTATAGTTTTCGTCCTCAAGCGTCGTTACGTCGCCTGCGGGCTCGATAGTTTCGCCCGAGCCTTCGGGCTGATCTACGTTTTTAGGCTTGCAGCCTGCAAAAAGTAAGCAAATGATAAGTAAGGTAATTATTAACTTATTTATCCTCATACTTTCCTCCTATTTATGATACGGTTCGTTTTTAATTATTCTAAACGCACGGTAAATCTGCTCTATTAAAATAACGCGTGCCATCGAATGCGTAAAGGTCATATCCGAAAGCGAGCACTTTGCGTTTGCACGCAAAAGTGCCTCGTCACAAAAGCCAAGCGAGCCGCCTAAAATAAAGACAATCTGCTTATCGTTATTTTTATCAACAAACTCGGCAAAGCCGCTTGAAGAAAACTTTTTCCCGCGCGAATCAAGTGCAACGACAAAGTCGGTTTCTTTTATTTTTTTATTAAGCCTTTCCCACTCGGCAAGCATTACCTGCTTTTTTTGTGCCTCCGAGAGCTTTTCAGGTGCTTGCTCGTCGGCAACCTCAATAATTTCAAGCTTACAGTAACGCGAAAGTCTTTTTTCAAATTCTTCTATTATAGGCTTATACATCGACTGTATTTTGCCTACTGCCAAAATTTTAACGTTCATTTTACCACGCTAAAAACGCTTCTGCAACGTTTGTTAAAATAAACGCTACAAAAAGCACTATGCTTAAAACGTTTTCGTAAGGCTTTTCCTTTATGCTTTCGTAAGTAGGCAAGGCGTTTGAGGTGCCAAGACGTGCGTTTCTCTTTTTTGTATAAAGCGAAAACAATACAATGCTTCCTGCAAGCAGTGCGGGTGAGAAGATAAGAGCAACAGCAACTATCTGGGCGTTATATTGAACGTAAAAATCGTTTATCGGTCCATAGCTTAAAATTACCGAGATAATGTTAAACGTAGCGTGCATTACGATAGAGGATAAAAGCGAATCTGTCTTTAACACTACAAAGCCAAGTAAAATTCCAAGTGCAAACGCGTATGTCATTTGCTGAAAGTTTCCGTGCATAACTGCAAATAGCAAAGACGAAATTAAAAGAGCATACTTTTTATTACCCTTGCGTTCAAGTCCCCTTAGCACGTATCCGCGATAGAAAACTTCTTCACATATTGCAGGTAAAAATCCTATTATAACAATCTCGGATAAAAGCTGAACTATGTTTTGCGCACTTGTAACGCCGCTTAACTCCATCGGCTCACCTAAAAAGCTTTGCAAAACCATCACAACAACGCCGTTGACGTACTGCGCAGGAATAAATGCACCTATGCACATACCTGCAATTAACAGTATTTGCAGGGCATCAATGTCCTTTTTAAGTCTTAACGTTTCGCCAATGTCATTTTTAAAAACAAACATAAAAATAAGCGGAATAGGCAGAACCATACATATTTGTGATATTACTGCGTTAAACATATCTGCGCCAAATTCACTTGAAAAATTAATTACACCGCGCATAATAAGCTGTTGTAAAACGAGTATTATTACCGTTGCTACAATTCCGCCCGCAGTACGCATAAGTGCCGATGCTAAAAACGCCTGCCACCTTTTAGGAAAGCGCTTATCGTTATAAGCTTCTTGTTCGTATTTATTAAGTTCTACGTTAAGCTCTGTATTAAGCTCCGCGTTAAGTTGTGCGTTTTCCATTTATTTTAAAAACCTCTCTAAAAGCTCAAAGCCGGGGTCCTGAAGCTTGCCCGTTGCTTCGGCTTGCTTTTCGCAAAAATTATCGACACCCGAGCAACGCTCGTTATTGCTGAAATACATTGCGTACGGTACGTTTGCGCTTGAATGCGAGCCAGTCGAAACGGGTGTAGGATGGTCGGGCATTATCAAAACACCAAACTCCTCGCCGCGCGCCTTCAATCCGCCAACAACAAATTCAAGCACCTGGTCAAGCATTTCTATTGCCTTTACCTTGCGTTCAATCTCATGGCGGTGACCGCACTCATCGGGACCTTCAAAGTGAAGATAGCAAAAATCAAAACCATCATCAAACGCCTTTAACGTTGCCGCTGCCTTACCCATAAAGTTGGTTTCAAGCGTGCCGGTTGCGCCTTCAACGTCATAGCTCTGCATACCCGCAAGCGCACCTATTCCTTTAACAAGGTCTACTGCCGTTACGACTGCACCCGAGCGCGAGTATTTTTCTTCAAACGGCGAAAGTCCTGGCTTTGTGCCAATTCCCCAGAACCAGCAGGTGTTTGCAGGACGCTTGCCTGCCTCAATTCTCTTTTTGTTTACCGGATGCTTTGAAAGAATATCGTAGCTCTTTTTCATTATATCAAGATAAAACTCGCCAACTTCGCCTTTGGGAAGAAACTCTGCAACCTTGTTGCCCGTTATATCGTGTGGAGGCGTAAAGGTAGCGTTTGCCGAGCCCGAATGAACTATTAAAATATGTCTGTACGAAACGCCTGCATAAAAGTGAATACTCTCATCGGCAAGCTGTTCATTAAGTGTATCGATAAGTTGTTGCGCTTCAGCAGAGGTTATCTCGTCACTGCTGTAATCTACCATAGTTTTATCGCAATAATCTTCTTCATCGGAAACACAGGCAAGATTGCATCTTACTGCAATATCGTTACTGCTCATCTCTATACCCATTGCCGCCGCTTCAATAGGTGCGCGACCCGTTAAAAATATTCTTGGGTCGTACCCCATTACCGCAAGGTTTCCAACGTCACTGCCTCCCTTGCAACCGTCGGGGGTTATTTTGCACATACCCACCTCGCCATGCGAAGCCATATAGTCTATAAGCGGCTTTTTTGCCGACTCCATAGGAGTTTTGTTATTAAGCTCTGCAACGGGAAAATCTGACATTCCGTCGCCAAGCAAAACTAAATATTTCATTTTATCACCTCAAAAAGTTAACTATTAATATTGTAACACATTGCGTGATATTTTGCACCACTTTTTTTATATGCTTAAGAATTTTCTGTATTTTTTCACTTTTCAACAAAAATGCGTGTTGTTTTGTTTGTTTTTTCGTGTTTTATGATGGTTTTTTTATTTTTTTTATTGTATTTTTCTTGTTTTGTGTTGACATTTGATTTTTTTATGGTACAATAATAATGTAAATTAGTATATTTTTATCCAAGGAGTAATTCTGATGTCAATAACCTTTCCCGGAAGCGTTAAAAAAAGTGAAAGAATAGCACGTTTAATTTCTGATTTATATGCAAAAATGCCCGAGATTGAGGCAGACCGTGCGGTGCTTTTAACCGAATCGTACAAAGCAACCGAGGGCGAACCTATAATCACGCGCAGAGCAAAGGCTTTTAAGCATATTTTAGAAAATATTCCAATAACTATCCGTCCCGACGAGCTTATCGTCGGCTCGGCAACAAAGGCACCCCGGGGTTGCCAGACCTTTCCCGAATTTTCGTATTCGTGGCTTGAGGACGAGTTTGATACTATCGAGCAAAGAAGTGCCGACCCGTTTTATATTTCGGAAGAAACAAAAGCCCGCTTAAAGGAAGCAAACTCCTATTGGAAAGGCAAAACCACAAGCGAGCTTGCTACCGAATACATGGCAAAAGAAACTCTTTTGGCTATTGAGCATAACTTTTTTACGCCCGGAAACTATTTTTATAATGGTGTAGGTCACGTTACTGTCGACTATGCAAAAGTGCTTAAAATTGGCTTTGCAGGCATTCGCGCCGAAGCTGAATGCGAGCTTAAAAAGCATACCGTTGCTTCGGGCGATTTTCCTAAGCGCAGTCACTTTTTAAACGCTGTAATTATCAGCTGTGACGCCGCTATTTTATATGCAAAGCGCTATGCCGAGCTTGCTAAAAGCATGGCAGAAGCAGAGGCAAATTTAGAGCGCAAAAACGAGCTTTTGCTTATTGCAAAAAACTGCGAAAACGTTCCTGCAAACGGCGCTTCGAGCTTTTACGAGGCTTGTCAGTCTTTCTGGTTTGTTCAGATGCTCTTGCAGATTGAATCAAGCGGTCACTCAATTTCGCCCGGAAGATTTGACCAATATATGTACCCCTACTATAAAAAGGATATCGATGCAAACAAGCTTACTATGGAATTTGCCCAGGAGCTTATGGACTGCATTTGGGTTAAATTAAACGACCTTAATAAAGTGCGCGATGCCGCTTCAGCCGAAGGCTTTGCAGGTTATTCGCTTTTCCAGAACCTCATCTGTGGCGGACAAAATGCAGAAGGTCTTGACGCTACAAACGATTTATCGTTTATGTGCTTAGAATGTGCACTTCACGTTCCGCTTCCCCAGCCCTCGCTTTCTATCCGCGTTTGGAACTGTTCACCTCACGACCTTTTAATTAAGGCAGGCGAGGTTACGCGTTCGGGCATAGGTCTTCCTGCATATTATAACGACGAGGTTATTATCCCCTCGCTTATCAGCCGCGGTCTTTCGCTTGAAGACGCGCGCGATTATAACATTATCGGCTGTGTAGAGCCTCAAAAATCGGGCAAAACGGAAGGCTGGCACGATGCCGCTTTCTTTAATATGTGCCGCCCGCTTGAAATGGTTTTCTCCTCGGGTATTGATAAGGGCGTTCAAGTTTCGCCGCAGACACCGCCCGTACACAATATCGAAAGCTTTGAAGAATTTTTTGACGCATACAAAACACATATGCACTATATGATTCAACTTTTGGTTAATGCCGATAACGCTATTGATGTTGCTCACGCCGAGCGTTGCCCGTTGCCGTTTGAATCTTGTATGGTTTCTGACTGTATCGCGCGCGGTAAAGCCTTGCAGGAAGGCGGTGCAATCTACAACTTTACAGGTCCTCAGGGCTTTGGTATTGCAAATATGGCAGACTCGCTTTGGGCAATTAAAAAACTTGTTTTCGAGCAGGAAAAATACAGTCTTGACGATTTTGCCGATGCGCTTGCAAACAACTACGGCTTGGATATGGAAGAAGCTATGGCGCGCAAGCTTACAACGCAGGCTGTTGTAGCACTTGCTAAAAACGGTGTTAAGGCAACGCCCGACGATATTCGCGCTATTTACGAAAAAATTTCTAAAAACAACTGCTCACAAGATAAAAAGTTGTTCTTTGCACAAATGCTTGAGGACATCAATTCACTTGATAAATACGGCAACGACTGCCACGAAATCGACGCCTTTGCCCGCGAAGTAGCTTACACCTACACTCGCGACCTTGAAAATTATTCTAACCCACGTGGCGGCAAGTTCCAAGCAGGACTTTATCCTGTTTCGGCAAACGTTCCGCTTGGTGCGCAGACGGGTGCTCTTCCCGACGGCAGAATTGCCTACGCTCCCGTTGCCGACGGTGTTTCACCTGCATCAGGTCGAGATACGCACGGTCCTACGGCGGCGGCAAACTCAGTTTCGCGCCTTGACCACTATATTGCATCAAACGGCACGCTTTACAATATGAAATTCCATCCCTCTGCACTTGCAGGTCGCTCGGGCCTTGAAAGCTTTGTTTCGCTTGTGCGCGGATATTTTGACCAAAAGGGAAGCCATATGCAATTTAACGTTGTAAGCAGAGAAACGCTTCTTGATGCACAAAAGCATCCCGAAAATTACAAGTCGCTTGTTGTTCGTGTTGCAGGATATAGTGCACTGTTTACAACGCTTTCGCGCACGCTTCAGGATGATATTATCAACCGTACAGAGCAGGGAGGCTTTTAATGCAAAACACAAAAGGCCGAATATTTGATATTCAGCGCTTTTCGGTACACGACGGTCCCGGCATCCGCACAATAGTCTTTTTAAAAGGCTGTTTTTTGCGGTGCAAGTGGTGCTGCAACCCCGAATCACAGGAATATAAAATAGAAACTATGCTTCAGGCAGGCAAGCAGAAAACAGTTGGCAGAGATGTAACTGTTAAAGAAGTTCTTGATGAGGTTGAAAAGGACCGCATTTACTTCTGGCGCTCGGGCGGCGGAATAACGCTTTCGGGCGGCGAAGCAACTGCCCAGCCCGAATTTGCCCATGCTCTTTTAGCCTGCGCAAAAGAACGCGGAATAAATACTTGTATAGAAACTACTGGCTTTGCCGAGTGGTCGGTTTACGAGAAGATTCTCCCCTTGCTTGACACGGTTTTACTTGATATCAAGCACATTGACAGTTTGAAGCACCGCGAGTTTACCCGACAGCCTAACGAGCAAATTTTGCAAAACGCAAAGAAAATGGTTGAATTTGGTGCAAACGTTATAGTCAGAGTTCCCGTTGTGCCAACCTTTAATGCAACGTGCGCAGAAATCGAAGCCATTGCCGAATTTGCAAAAAGCATTGGAATAAAAAAAATACACCTTTTGCCGTATCACAGCTTTGGTGCAGATAAATATACCGCGCTTGCAAGGGAATATACGCTTAAGCATATCTCGTCACCCGCAAATGAGGAAATGCTAAACTTTAAAGCGGCAGTAGAAAAAAAGGGGCTCTACTGCCAGATAGGCGGTTAAAACAACTAAATCAATAAAAAAAAGAAGGTTCTAAAAGAACCTTCTTTTTTTATTTGATTAAATATCGTCGTCTTCGTCTACAAGCTCAACTTCTGCTTCGCTTTCTTTTTTAGACATATCTTCAATGTTAAGCTTTTTCTTTGCCTTACGCCAAGCAATAGTAAATGTCGCCGCAACTGCAATAACAACACTTGTACCTGCGGTTACCAATATGGTTGTAGCTGCCGGATCAATATAAAGTGCTTGAATCATTTTAAATTACCTCACTTATTTTTTACTAATTTTTTGATTATATACTTGGCTCCGTTAACACCGCGAGTGCCAAGCGAGTAGAAATATTCTTCTCTTTCCTTTTTAACCATATCACAATGTGAGCTTGATGTCAACATTTCGTTTGCTATTTTGGCAATATTTTTAACCTCGGTCTTTTCTATTGCCTTACCTAAAACATTGCGCAAGCGTATTTCCTGCGGTTCTATACCGATATTCTGGTAGTTTTCGTTTTCCATCTTAATTTTAGTATTAACAAAAATTACGGGCTTAAGCGTTGCAAATCCAAACTCAATACCAATTCCCGACCAGTCGGTTACAAGCAAGTCGGAAGAATAAACCGAAACGTTTGAAGAAAAATCAAATTCAAAAATTAAATTTTCGCCCTCTTTATCTTTAAAGCGTTCTTGAAGCTGTGTAAGCTTTGGCGAAAAACGCTTTACGTATTCAGGGTGCGGACGAACGATAACCTTATAACCTGCATCATAAAGCGAATTTATCATATCGTCAATACAGCTGTCAAGCAAGTTATCTTCCTGCCACGAGGGCGCAATTAAAATCTGCTTTTGCTCGCGCTCTTCCTTGGGCATATTTTCGCAAGATTCAATAAGCTCTTCAATTAAAGGATAACCAAATTCAACAACAGTCTTCTCTTTGGTTCCATAAACCTTTTCGCTTGCTCTAACTTCTTCTAAAACGTGCTTGCCCGTTGCAAAAACGGTATCAAAGTTATCAAGTGAATGTTCTCTGAAGCCCATATGAATACTTGAAGGATCGTGCGGAACAAAGATATATTCTATATCCTTTTTCATAAGCGAACGCTTAAGATAAAAGTTATCAAGGTCAGGCGTGGTCATAACTACGATATCCGCCTCAAGCTTCATCATAAGCGTTACCATCTTTTTAACCGAGATATAGTAAGGAAGAATCTTTTCGTTTTCCTTTGCAAGCTCAAAAATAACGTCGTTAGGATCGTTGGTTATATAGTGGATACGAACGGACGTCTTTTTTAAAAGATATTCGATAATTTCTTTATAATACTTATAAAACCCGCTACGCTCCGAATAAAAAACAAGATGCTTGTTGTTTATTGAGAAAAAGCGCTTATAGTCTGCCTTTTCACGCTTTGCATTTTCGTCGCGCTCAAACATCTTCTTTTTGCCGCCAAGCTCTTGCAAAGCCTTAAGCTCCTTACGGCTTTCTTCAAGCGCCTCGTAATCAACAAACTTTTTGGGCGGAATAGCCACGTTTAACGCATAGAGCTGAACTATTGCAAAAGCGTTGCTTGCTATCCAGTAAAGTGCTATTCCCGCAGGAACAAAGAAGCCTAAATAAAGCGAAAGTCCAACCGAAAATAGCGTTGTTGACCACTTGTTTAACTTGCCCTGTTCTGCCTGAAGCACGTTTGAAGCATTTTGCGCTATACATAAAAGCAATGCCGAGCCACCTGCAATAACGGGAACGAGAAGCGTTAATCCGAGCTCTACGCTGGGATTATCCGAAAGATTAAAGCCTAAAAACATCAAATCAAAGCTTTGCAATCTTTCGATTATCGAAGCATCGCAAACCGTTGCAAATTGCTCGGGCGAGCTCTTAATAAGCTCTATTGCAGTAAGCTGTATTGACGAATCTTCTATTGCAATGCCCGAAAGCTCGCTTGCGCGCGCACAGATCGCCTCAATAATGCCCGAGTCGATATGGAAAAGATACTGCATGGGATTATAGATTACCGCAACAACGCCAAGCAATAGAATTATCTGCACAACAAGCGGAACAAGCGTAGCTAAGGGACTGTACTTATTCTTTTTGTAAAGCTTTGATTCTTCTTCTGCAATAGCATCGGCGTCGCCAAAAAAACGAGCCTTAATTCTGTTAATTTCGGGTTGCATCTTTACCATTATAATAGAATTCTTTTGTATCCAAATAGATAACGGTAAAAGAATTATCTTTGATAAAAACGTAAATAAAACTATGGCAACACCGTAATTGTTTATAAACGAATAGCACCACTGCATTACGTAACCCAGCGGCAGAGCTATCCAACCTGTTAATGCATCCATTTTTTCGCCTTCAATCAAAATTTTTTAACATAAGAATTTTATCACATTTTATATATTTTGTCTACAAAAAACATATTTTATGTCAAGCGCGTTTATTGACAATATTTTATGTAAATGATATACTTATATAGTATTTATACTAAAATTTTACTTCTTAAGAGGTTTATATTATGCAACAAGAAAATAAAAAGCTTTCTCCTAAAAAATACTTTAAGCGCATTTTAACTCTGCTTCCGGTTGCGACACTATTCTGCTTTACCGTATTCTTTTTTTCGCCGCTTGAAATATTTTTAGGCAATATTATCGAGTTTGAATTTGCCCTGCACAACGTAATTATATGCTTGTTTTTATTCTCTCTTGCACTTACTGCAATAATTTCGCTTATTGAGGCACTTTTACCTAAAAAAGTTCTTCAGCTTACAAACGTAGGCTTAATTGCCATTGCCTTTGCAATGTTTATTCAGTCGCTTCTTTTAAACGGACATATGCAATCGTTAACGGGTGACGAATCAAATTATCCCGTTTGGTTGCTTATAACAAACGCTTTAATATGGCTTTTGATTATTGCTGCTTTTTACGTTGGCTTTTTTATTGCACAACGCAAAAAAAAGACAAAGCCTTACCGTAAGGGACTTTCGTGGTTTGCAGGTGCCCTTATTGTAATTCAGCTTACAAGCACTGTTGCAGGCTATATTTCGGCACCTAAAAGCAACTTGGGCAAGGACAACTATCTTGCGCTTGAAGGCGAATTTTCGCTTTCGAAAAACGAAAACGTTATCTACTTTATTATCGACACCTGTGATAGCTCGGTAGTAAACGACGCACTTAAAAAATATCCCGATTTATTTGATGCGCTTGACGGCTTTACCTACTATCCCAATTCAGTTTCCTATCACAGCCGTACGTATCCGTCAGTACCTTACCTTTTAACAAAGGAAATGTGCTATTTTGACGTTCCTTACACCCAGTACGTTGCATCTGCGCATCAGAAGAGCACATTTTTAGAAGAAATTAAAGCAACGGGCGCAGATACCAGAATTTACACAAGCAGTTCGTACGTTGACGCTTCGGTAGAAGGCGTTGTTGACAATTTTAAAAAGTATGACAGTTCAAGTATAACTGCCGTTAAACCGTTTTATCTTATAAAAAAGATGTTAAAAATTTCGCTTTACCGCAATATGCCCTACTTGTTTAAAGACTTTTTTGAATATTCTTCTAATGAAATTAACGAGCAGGTTGTAAACAACGCACAAGTAGGTATTGCCGAAAACGATATTGCCTATGCAAAACATCTTCGTGAAAACGGACTTACGATCGATACCGATTATGAAAAAGCATTTAGATTTTATCATTTCTGGGGAACACATTCGGGTTGTATTCTTGACGAAAATGCACACATGGGCGTATTGCTTAACGATTATCCTTCGGCAATGCGCGGATGTATGCGTATTATAGAAGAATATATTCAGGAAATGAAGCGTCTTGGCGTTTACGAGCAATCAACCATAATAATTACCGCTGACCACGGCTCGTCTGCCTCAAAATTCGGCACCATTGACGTTGCAGGCGCGCCGACCTCAATAATGCTTGTTAAGCCTGCAAATTCATTTGGAACACCCGTTAAAACGTCAGAAGCACCCGTTTGTCATGACGATTTGTTTGCAACCGCACTTGACGGCCTCGGCGCGAACGGTGAAAAATACGGCAGACGTATTTTTGATATACCCGAAGACGAGGACAGAGAAAGGTTTTACTACTTCTCCTCCTTCTACTCTGATATTGACGGTGAAATTGCTCTTCGCGAATACTCAATCAAAGGCGACGCACGTATAGAGACCAACTGGAAGCCCACAGGCAAATATTGGGATATAAACTATTCCGAGCGTGCCGTTTCAAAGATTCGCTACGACGAAGCTAAAAAGACTCTTTCGTAAAATAGAAAACGCTTAATTAATAAAAAGCACCTTTAAAAAGGTGCTTTTTTAGTTGTTTTGTTAACTGCACAACATGCTTTATCGCCCTAAAATATTTTTCCTCAGTTTGCAAATGCTCTATTATAACGTGCGTTTCCTTATCAAGCAAATTAATCTGCTCTATATGCGTCCCACTGTGCAACCTTTGTTTTTTGCTTGGGTAAGCTTGCAATAATAACGTTTATAATAATTTTATTTTTGCAAACAAAATTATCAATAAATCATTTTCCAAGTGCAGAAATCATTTTTACTTTTTTATACCTGCATTTTAACATTTTACCATATAAAAGCAATAAAAAGTAAAAGCCTAAAAAAATAAACCCCCGAAATTTCGGGGGTTTTGCTTATTTAAATTCTCTTAATATATTTTTTAACGTTTGCTTCTTCTTCCCAAGCGTCAACCATTGCTTGCCACTGGGTATCCTTTTCAGTCTCAAGCAAAGCCTTTTCGATATCAGCCTTTGCATCATCATAGGCAACCTTGCCCTCTGCAATAGTCTTGATGCAGCGGATAATATGGAATCCGTAGTATGTTGCAACAGGCTCGCTAACTTCACCTGCTTTAAGAGCGCGTGCTGCAAGCGAGAATTCTTCTACCATACCGTCTTCGGGACCTACAAGATAGCCCTTCTTTGCGGCATCCTCAGTTTGCATACCGGTATCTTCTGACTTTTCTACTATCTTTGCGATAAATGCAGCCTCATCAGCATCCTTAACCGAGTTATAAATCTCATCGGTCTTTCCTTGAATGCTTGTTTTTGCCTTTGCTAAGGCATCGTCATACTTCTTTTGAGCTTCGGTAATTTTACCGTTTGTTTCGTCAATAGTTGCCTGATACTTTGCCTTTTCGTCAGCGTCGGTTTCGCTTTCCATAAGACCCTTTAAGGTATCAAGGTCATCCTTAAGCTCGGTAAGGTCTGTATAAAGAGTAGAGAGCTCTTTTGCAGTATCATCGTCAAACTTAACTAAAATGTGCTGAACAAGCGAATAGCCTGCGCGGTTGTAAACAAGCGTTGAATACGTGCCGTTGTTATAAGCTTCAACATACTTTTTGTCGGTAGAAAGTGCTTCAAGCTGTTCGTCATACATTGTGCCGTACTTTTCTATTATTTCTGCCTCGGTTACAGTTACACCAACAAGATTATCGTCACGGTATTTTTCAAGCGCAGTAGCTAAAAGCTGCTCGTCAACAAACTCCTGATAAGTGTATCCGTTTGTTTTAAGATCTTTATAATATTTTTCTTCTGCAATGCGTGCAAAATACTCTTTATCGGTTTCGCCCTCGTTTTTACCCTTTACCTCTTGACCTTCAAAGTTTTTGGTATAGGTTTCAACAAGACTGTCGATATAAGCCTGCTTATCCTCATCAACTATCTTTTTAGCTGCAGCGATATCTTCTTCGGTATAATCAAGATATCCCTCTGCCTCTGCACGCTGACGAAGAAGTTCTTCCTGCACAAGCTGATCTAAAAATTCTTGCTTATAGCTTTCAAGTGCGGCTACTGCATCTGCCTGCTCATAGCCGTAATTAAGGTACGACTCAAGATAATAGTCATACATTTCGTTATATTTTTTCTTTAAAATATTTACACCGTTTACAACAGCAATAACGGTGTTATCGTCATTTGTCTGTGTAAGGTTGCAGCCTGCAAAAACCGAAAGGGCAACTACTGCCGCCAAGGCTGCCGCTAAAAACTTTTTCATAAAAAACCTCCAATTATACAGTTACATCTATTATATAAGAAAATACTGTTAATATCAAGCATTTTTTTACATTTTCATTATTTTTTCACCGCTTAAAGAGTTAAAAAGAATTCTGCAAACTCTATTATTTTGTCAAGCTTTTCGCTTTGCTTAAATTGTGAAACGTTAAGCGTAAGCGATAACACCCTGCCTGCGTTTAAATATGCAAAGCCCTCAAACTCGCTTACCGCCGCCATCATTTTTTCTAAAGTTGGGTCAACAAAATTTAAAATTACGTTTCCTTGGGCTTCTTTTAAAACACTTACGCCTATATCTGACATCATTGCCCTGATATACGCAATTTTTAAAAGCGATTCGGTACAAAGCGGAAGCTTGCCAAAGCGGTCTTTCATTTCTTCACATATATCAAAATATTCGTCCTTGCTTACTATCTCGGATATTTTGCGGTAGAAAGCAAAGCGCACAGATTCGCTTGGAATATACTCTTCGCTGATATACGCATCCATTTTAAGTTCAATAGAGGTCTGCAATCTTTCTTTTTTGGCTTTTCCAAGATTTTCGTCAACGGTTTCCTTTATCATTTTACAATAAAGGTCGTAACCTATTTTAGACATATGCCCGTGCTGCTCACCGCCCAAAAGATTGCCCGCACCGCGAATTTCGAGATCACGCATTGCAATTTTAAAGCCCGAACCCATCTGCGTAAATTCTTCTATTGCCATCAGTCGCTTGTGCGCGTCTTCGCTAAGCGACCTTGCAGGAGGTGTTGTAAAATAAGCAAAAGCACTGCGGTTACTTCTGCCAACGCGTCCGCGCAGCTGATAAAGTTGTGAAAGCCCAAATCTATCAGCATTTTGCACTATAAGCGTATTTGCGCCCGGAATATCAACGCCGTTTTCTATTATCGTTGTGCATAAAAGCACGTCAAAATCTCCGTTGCAGAAGTCAAGCATAACTTTTTCAAGCTGTTTTTCGTCCATCTGTCCGTGGCCGATAGCAATTCTCGCCTGCGGAACAAGCTTTTGCAGTTTAAGTGCAAACAAGTCAATATCCTGCACGCGATTATAAAGATAATACACCTGTCCACCGCGCGCAAGCTCGCGCATAATAGCATCACGCACAAGCGAATCGGAATATTCTACAACGTACGTCTGTACGGGATAGCGCTCGGCAGGCGGAGTTTCTAAAACACTCATATCGCGTATTCCCGAAAGTGCCATATTAAGCGTACGCGGAATAGGCGTTGCCGAAAGCGTAAGCACGTCGATATTAGCCTTTAATCCCTTGATTTTTTCTTTATGTGCAACACCAAAGCGCTGTTCTTCGTCAACTATCAAGAGCCCAAGATTTTTATATTCTACATCCTTTGCAAGCAAGCGATGCGTTCCTATTAAAATGTCTACCCTGCCCTCTTTAAGCGCTTCAAGCGTCTTTTTTTGTTCCTTTGCCGTCTTAAAGCGGCTTAAAACTTCAATTCTTACGGCAGAAAAATTGCTCATTCGTGAGCAGAAGGTATTAAAATGCTGTTGTGCCAATATTGTAGTAGGCGCTAAAACTGCAACCTGATAGCCGCTCATAACAGCTTTAAACGCGGCACGAAGTGCAACCTCAGTTTTGCCGTAGCCAACGTCGCCACAAAGCAAGCGGTCCATCGCCTTGCCTGACTCCATATCCTCTTTTATTTCTTTAATGCATTTTAATTGGTCGTCAGTTTCTTCAAACGGAAAATCGTCTTCTAGCTCTCTCTGCCAGGGAGTGTCCGGCAAAAACTGTATGCCGCGCGCAAGCTCGCGCTTTTTATAAATTTCTATAAGCTTATCCGCCATATCGGCAATAGCTTTTTTAACGCGCGTTTTCGTTTTAACCCACTCGCTTGAGCCAAGCTTATTGAGCTTTGGCGGAGCAGAATCAGGTGCAATATATTTTTGTACGCGGTGCATCTGCTCGACGGGAACGTAGAGCTTATCGTCATCGCGGTATTTAATAAACAAATAGTCACGCTTTACCTTGTCGGTTTCTATCTTAACAATACCCTGATAAATACCTATACCGTTTGTTTCGTGAACTACCGCATCACCGATAGAAAGCTGAACAAACGTATCCATCGAGCTTTTTTTACTTGTTTTTGCGTTAGAGCTTAAACGCGTGCTTTGAAAAATATCGTTTTCGGCAATAATTGCAAGCTTAAATTGCGGATAATCAAAGCCCTTAACACAAGTGCCGTTTATAAGCGCTATTTGACCGTTTTCTATTCCCACAACGCCGTGCTTAAGCGGTATAACGCTTATGCCTGCCGAAGTAAATTCTTTTTCTAATCTTTCGTATCTGGCTTTAGTCTGCGCGCACAAAACTATTTTATAATCTGCCGCCTGATAAAGCTTAACCTCCTGAAGTAAAAACTCAGGCTTGCCGTGAAACGCTTGCATCGGGCGCGAATCTATCCTGAAAATTGCCTTTGCATCGTTAAACGGAAGCGTGCCCGAAATTGTTTGAAGCGAAACCACCTGCCGTGAAAGCGCTTTTTTCCAAAAACGGTCAAAGCCCGTAAAAACAAGGCTATGACGGGATAAAACCTTGCCAAGAGCAAGAAGATCGGTTATATTTTTGTTAAATTCTACCTCTAAATTCTGACCGCGCTCTGCCTGAACCTTAACCTCATCAAAAAACACAAGCGTATTTGCAGGCATATAGTCAAGCAAACAGGTGTATTCGGGGTAAACGTAAGCCATAAGCTGATCGCAGATAGATGGATATCCACCCTCGCAAAGCGTTTGTGCGGCGAGAGCAAAGGTATTTGTTGCCTCCTCTACCGCCGCAGAATTTTTATTGCCCTTATTAAATAAAACAAGCTCTTTTGATAAAAGCTCACCCGCCGAAGCAAGTTTTTGTGCATTGGCGCAGGTTTCTCTCGAGGGAAGAATTTCTATTTTATCTATTCGCTCCTGCGTGCGTTGCGAAACGGGATCAACAAGCCTTATGCTTTCGATTTCATCATCAAAAAAATCAACGCGAACACTATTTTCGCTGCCAAAAGGAAAAATGTCTATTATTCCGCCGTGCAAAAAGAACTGTCCCTGACCTTCTAATTGCTCAGCAGAGCTATACCCATTAGTAACAAGCTTTTGGCAAAGCGTGCGCATTTGCACAGTTTCGCCTACTTTAAGCGTTATTTTTAACTCCTCAAGCGCCTCGGGCGGCATAATGTTAAACAATACTGCCTCGATTGGAGCAATAACTATGCGTGCGCCGTTTAATATTTTGTCAAGCGCCTCTATCCGCTTTTGCTGGATAGGTCCGCTTTGCATCTGCGCCTGCATTAAAAAGTCGCGCTCGGGAAAAACTACCACCTTTTCTGAAGCAAAAAACTCGATATCATTTTTAATTTTTTCTGCACGTAAAAAGCCCTGCGTAACAAACAAAATAGGTCTGTCCTCTGCCAAGCTTGCCGCAAAGTGCGCTTTTGCCGAATCCGAAACGCCGAAAACCGAGATAGGGTTTACCCCATCCCGGATATTTTTGGCTAAATTTCTGTATTCTGGCGCATCCCCTAATTTATACAGATTAAGCATTTTTATTTTCCTTTATTATATTTTTGCATCGCACTTTCGATGCCATTTTTTGCAAACTCTATTGCAGCTTTGGTGGCAATGGAGATTGCCTCGTCTATTTTTTCCTGACTTTCTTTAGGAATTTTTCCAAGCACCCAGCCAATAAGTTCTTCTTTTTGCTCCGGTGCACCTACGCCAACGCGAATTCTCGGAAAATCTTCGCTTGAAAGAGAAGAAACAATCGAGCGCATTCCGTTATGCGTGCCAGGTCCGCCCTTTTGTCTTATGCGCACCTTACCTTCAGGAAGGTCAATATCGTCATAGATAACAAGCAAGTTAGCCTTTTCTGCCTTGTAAAAGTTAAGCACCTGTGACAAGCATCTTCCGCTATCGTTCATAAACGTTTGCGGTTTAACAAGCAAAATTTTTTTATCGTTTTGCCTTGCTTCAAAAATAAGTCCTTCAAACTTTTCTTTTGGTAAGCCAGCATCAAGCGCCATCGTAAGAGCATCTATTGCCCTAAAGCCCATATTATGACGTGTTTGCGCATACTTCTCGCCCGGATTGCCAAGCCCTGCAATTATAAGTATTTCGTTACCAGTTTTTATAATTAAGCACCCAGCCCTTCTTGTTTTCTTGGCGTGATCTGCCAATGCTTAAATCGTTTTCTTCAACGTCTTTAGTTACGGTGGTAGCCGCCGCAATAAAAGCGTTATTTCCTATTTTAACAGGCGCAATTATATTAGAATTGCAACCAATAAACACGTGATCGCCAACGGTAGAATGATGCTTATTTTTTCCGTCGTAATTAACAAACACCGTACCACAGCCCATATTGCAATTTTCACCTACTGTAGCATCGCCAACGTACGTTAAATGGCTTACTTTGGTGCCGTTACCTATACGCGCATTTTTAATCTCAACAAAATCGCCAATTCGCGCATCATCACCAACATCTGTACCTTTGCGCAGATATGCATTTGGTCCAACCTTTGTATTATTTCCTATCTTTGCTTCAAGCATAACCGAAGAAGTTACCTCGCAACCGTTGCCGATATAAGAATCAACTATTCTTGAGCCGGAATATATAACCGCATCTTCGCCGATAACAGTGTTGCCCGAAATAACACTTCCCGGATAAATAACCGTATCCTGACCTATTTTTACACTTGCTTCGATATAAGTGTTTTCGGGGTCAATAAGTGTTACTCCAGATAGCATTACCTGTTTATTTATTCTTCTGCGCATCTGTGCTTCTGCTTTGGACAACTGAACACGGTCGTTTATTCCCATTGCCTCAATGCTATCTTCAAGCACGCATGCGCCAACCTTTTTACCCATATTATTTAAGATTGAAAGCGTATCGGTAAGATAAAGCTCGCCTTGCGCGTTATCTGCTGTAACCTTAGAAAGCGCACAAAGTAAATCTTTTATATTAAAGCAGTAAACAGACGTATTAATCTCGTTTATTTTTTGTTGCTCTTCAGTTGCATCACGCTGCTCTACTATCGAAGAAACGTCACCGAGCGAAGAACGAATTATTCTTCCGTATCCAAAGGGATCTTCTACCTTTGCCGTCAAAACGCAAGCAGAATATTCGCCTTTAACCGTTTGCTCAAAAAGTTTTTCAAAGGTCTCTGCCCTTAAAAGCGGCATATCGCCCGCAGTTATAATTATATAGCCGTCATTTTTTTCAAAAAGCTCCTGTGCGCACATAACGGCGTGTGCAGTACCCTTGCGTACCTCTTGATAAGCAAAGCGCGCATTATCAGCAAGCAGTTTTTCTACAAGCTCTGCGCTTCTTCGCACAACAACTATGGGCTTATCATCACAAATACCGCTAACGGCATCAAAAACGTGCTTAACAAGTTGTTTTCCACAAACCTTGTGAAGCACCTTTGGTAATTTAGACTTCATTCGTTTACCGTCACCTGCGGCTAAAATCAACGCTGTTTTATACATTCTGTTTCCTCCTTAAATACAATAAAAATGGGCGCTTATGCGCCCTTTTTATTCTCCCTCTTCAGCAAATTTTTCAAGCACTGCCTTGGAGATCTTCTCGCGAAGCTCTGTCTTTATAGGATGCGCAACATCCTTGAATTCGTTTCGTGCATTCTTCACGCTAGGCATTGCAACAAAAAGCGATTCGTTACCCTCAATCACTTTGATATCGTGAACAACAAATTCATCATCAAAGGTTATTGATGCAACCGCTCTAAGCTTGCCTGCCGTGTCGATCTTACGAATTCTGACATCTGTGATTTGCATTATAACTCCTCCTGTTCTAATGTAAAACACGACTTGTATTTTACATCAAATTTTGTTTTTTAGCAACTATTTATTCTTCAACCGATTTAGAAGCCTCAGCGGCAATTTTTGCCGCGATATTTGACGGAGCCTCTTCATATCGGCAGAATTCCATATAATAGCTTCCTCTACCCTGTGTCATCGAACGAAGGTCAACCGAATAATACGTCATTTCTGCCTCGGGAACCTCGCCCTCTATGCATTGACCCTCTGCAACGGGCGTCATGCCAAGTATTCTTCCTCGACGCTTATTAATATCGCCTATAACGTCGCCCATATAATCGTCAGGAACGGTAATTTTAACCGAGCAAACGGGCTCTAAAAGCGTGGGGTTAGCCGACGCACAAGCCGTTTTATAAGCGATGGAAGCCGCTGACTTAAACGCCATTTCGGAAGAATCAACAGGGTGATACGAGCCGTCGTAAAGTGTACAACTTATTCCTACAACAGGATATCCGGCTAAAACGCCGTGGCGAACTGCTTCTAAAAGTCCCTTTTCAACAGCAGGTATGTATGCCCTTGGAACTGCGCCGCCAACAACCTTATCTATAAATTCAAAATCCTTATCACTTGGTGCAAATTCTATCCAGCAATCGCCGTACTGTCCGTGACCGCCCGACTGCTTTTTATATTTACCCTGTGCCTTAACCGCTTTTTTAATAGTTTCGCGGTAAGGAATAATGGGTGCGGTAAGCTGAGCTTCGCCGTTAAACTTTGTTTTTAACTTTTGAATTGCAACGTCTAAATGCATATCTCCAAGGCCACGAAGAAGCATTTGATTTGTCTTTTCATTCTTCTCAAGCTTAAGTGTATCGTCTTCTTCGCACAAGCGTCTTAAGCCTGAGAATACTTTATCTTCGTCGCCCTGTTTTTTTGGCGAAACTGCAAGCGAAATTCCGGGCCACGGAAGCTCGGGTGCAGAATAGGTAATCTTTTTATCAGCATAGAGTGTATCGCCCGTAAGCGTGTACTGCAAACGACCAAATGCACCTATATCGCCTGCACAAAGCTTTTGCACTTGAATTTGCTGTTTTCCGCGAAGCATATAAATATTGCTTATCTTTTCTTCCTTGCCTTCGCGAGCATTTACAACCTTTGTCGAAAGCGTAAGCATGCCCGAGCGCACAACAAAGAGAGAAAGCTTTCCTGCAAAGGGATCAGATATAGTTTTAAATACATAAGCCGAGAAGGGCTCATTTTCGCTACAAACGCGGATATCATCTTCTCCTTCAAACTCTTTATTTTCGCTTGAGGGAATAAGTCGCATTATTGTATCCTGCAAAAGTTTAACACCCTTAAAGTCGATAGCGCTACCGCACAAAACGGGAACTGCCGAAGAATCGGCTACACCAAGCGATAAGCCCTTAATCATTTCATCGTGAGTAAGCTCTTCGCCCATTATAACCTTTTCCATAAGTTCTTCATCATTCTCTGCCGCAGTTTCCATTAATTCTGAACGCTCCAGTGCAACGGTATCTGCAATAGAAGCAGGAATTTCGGTTTTAACGCGCTTATTGCCATCAAACTTATAGGCTTGTGCATCAATTAAGTCAACATATCCAACCATAGAATTGCCTTCCATAATAGGATAGAGAATAGGTACAATATTGGAGCCGTATTTATCCTTTAACTGTTGAACGCACTTATCAAACGAAGCGTGCTCTTTATCCATCTGATTAATAAATATAACGCGCGGAATTTTATTTTTGCGTGTTTTTTCAATAGCCTTTTCGCAACCAACGTTTACGCCCGAGGTTGCAGACATAACTATAACCGCGCCGTCGCAAGCGGAAAGCGCGCCAATAACACTACCCTCAAAATCAAAGTATCCGGGGCAGTCGATAATATTTATTTTGCTTTGTTCAAATTCTACCGGTGCAACCGAAAGTGAAATAGATATCTTTCGCTTTACTTCCTCCTGGTCATAATCGCTGACAGTATTTCCTTCTTCGGTCTTTCCTAAACGGTCAATGTTTCCGTTTAAAAAAAGCAGAGCTTCGGTAAGCGAAGTCTTTCCGTCACCGCCATGTCCTATGAATGCAATGTTTCGAATGTTGGAAGCGTGATAATCCATTTCAATGTCCCCTTTCTTTTTTAGCAATAAAAATAGAATTGCTCACTATTAAATATATTATACAATTTTCTTTATAGTATTTCAAGATAAATATTTAATTTTTTTAAGCAAATTATGAATTTTTTGTATATATATTGACGTTTTTTACCATTTTTGCGTTTTTGACGCACAATTTAGCTTTTTTTTACAAAAATAAAAAATCCCAAAGCATTTTTTCTTTGGGATTTTTAAATAATTTTATGCGTTTTGTTTTTTGTTGCGTATCACAACAGCAAGTCCTACTACACTTATTATAACAAGCGCAAGTAAAAGCGGGTTAACTGTATCGCCCGTAGCCGGAGGCTTGATAGGCTCTTTGTAAGTGTTTTCAAAAATTATCTTTGTAATTTCATCGTCATTTGCATCAAAGAACTTTTGCGTAACAGTTAAGGTTCCGTCACCGTTATCTTTTGCAGTAACTTCTATCGTGTAAACCGCATCATCATAAATAATGTTTTCTTGATTGCCCTTAACTTCTTTTATTGTATAAACCTTTTTGCCTGCTTTATCAAGCTGTATTGCAGTAAAGCTGATCTTGCCGTCGGCATCGTTTTTAACGCTTTCTACCTTTGCACCAAGCTCGTCATAAAGTTCAAATTCAAACTCATCAGCAACTAAATCTCTGCCTACAAGATCTTTTTCTGCTTTTATTACAAGAATACCGCTTGTTGAGTAGGTATTGTTAAATACTATCTCGTCCTTTGTAGATCCTGTAACAAGCTTTGTATCAACGTACGTCTTTATTGTAAGGGTTCCGTCGCCGTTATCAGTGGTTTCTACCTTTAAAGCATAAGTCTTTGTATCGTACGAAATCGCCGAATCGCTGCCTACAAACTCTTTAATAGTGTAATTATATGTCTTATCGCCCGTTTGAACAAACACGATAGGTTCAAACTCTATCTTGCCGCCCTCTTTAACCTTTGCTTCACCAATCTTTTGGTTCTGCTCGTTATAAAGTTCAAAGATAAACTCATCAGGCTTAATTTCTCTGCCGTCAAGCTTTTTGGTTGCGGCTATAGTAAGCGAAGCCGTTGCCTCGTATTCGTTATTAAACACGATAGCATCCTTGGTTGAGCCTGTAACTGCCGTTCCGTTTACGTAAACGGTAGCAATAAGCTTGCCTTCCTTATTATCCTTAACGTTTATATGAATCTTATACTCGGTCTTATCAACGGTTATGCCTTTTCCGTTTTCGCCGTCCTCAACTGCTACAAAGTACCAATCACCCGCGGTGCCAAAGGTCATCTTATCAAATTTAATAAGACCCTTTTTAGCATCTTGTGCATCAATAACAAGTTTTACGTCATCATAGAGCACGTTACCTTTAACAAACTGATCGTTTGCACTGTATAAGTCAAACTTAAAGTCATCGTTTGCAGTAAGGTCACGGCCAATAAGGTTCTTTGTTGCCTCTAAGGTAACCTCTGCTTCCTCAGCAGTGTAGATATTTTCAAAAACAATAGTATCGGCGGTTGAACCCATTACAACGTTGCCGTCAATTTTAACAACTACGTCTAATGTTCCGTTGTTATCAGCATCATCCGAAACGATTATTTCAACGTCATAAACCTTATCACTATAAGTTACACCGCCCATTTGTCCCTGAACTTCACTTACAGTGTACTTATAAGTGCCAATTTTGCTAAAGGTTATCGAGCCAAAGTCAATTTTTCCACCTTCAACCTTAGAGGTATGTCCGACCTCTTTAGACGAATTAAAGTTATCACCGTCGTTGTTATAATTTTCCTTATCCGCTAAAATAAAGGTAAATTCGTTATCGTGGAAATTTCTTCCATCCATAACCTTTGTGCCTTCTAAGCTAACAGTAACATCCGCTGGCTTATACTTGTTTTCATACTCCTGCGTTACGCCCTCTGCATTATCTATCTTTGCAGTAGTTGTTCCGTCAAGATTATCAACTATGGTTATGGTTATCGGTCGCGGAGTTGCGTCGTATTCCATGCCGTTTATAAGACCGTTTGCTACATCTTCAGGAACAATTTCTCTAACCTCAAATTCATAGCTTTTTCCTGCTGCAGTTGCTGGGAACGAAAGCGTTATGCTTGTGTTACCGTTTGCATCGGTTGGCTCAGAAACTGCCAAAGGAGTTGTTCCGTCAACGGTAAAGATACCAAACACAAAGCCCTCAGGCGAAAGCGCCGTACCCGCCTTATCATTGTTAACGGTTTTGTTTATGGTAATTGTTATATCGTCGCCCTTATTTGCAGCGTAAATATTTGTAAAATCAGCAACAACGTTTGCGCCGTTAACTGTTGCATTTGTACCAACAACCTCTTTAATTTCAAGCTTGCCGTCCATTGTTTCGTCAGTAACAACAACGTGGAAATAACGTGGGCTGTCGCTATATGTCATTCCGCCAAGCTTTTCATTATCGGCAGGAATTTTTTCTATAACGCGGAAATAATGCGTTCCAAGTTTGTCAAGCGCAAAGCTTGTAAGGTCGGTATCATTTGCAAAGTCAAACTTATAATCATAGTTTTGTGCATCATTATACGCAACCGTACGTGTTGCAAGCTCTTGCCATCCGTTTACGCTGTAATATTGAAGTGCAAAGGTAAACTTATCGCCTTCTCGCCAAGCTCTTCCATCTATTTCCTTTGTGCCGGAAACAACAAGATTTACCGGTTTGATATCCTCGGGCTCATACACGTTTACAAAGTGGAATGCATATGCCGAAGCACTACCGTTTGCAACGTCCTTGGTTATCTTATTATTTGTAGCATCTGCGGTAAAGCCATCAGGAATGATTACCTCCTCAACGGTGTAGCTACCAGGAACAATGCCCGCGTTTGCATTATTAAACGTTATGCTTTCTCCTGCCTTTAAGGTAAACTCTTCATAGGCGGCAGGATTATCCGTTCTGTAAAGTCTGAAGGTAAATTCAAGGTTATCGTTATACGTAAGCGCAGGGTCATGCGTAACCTCTTTACTTACAACGATAGTAGCATCATTAACAACAAGAGTGTTGGTAAACTCAGCCTCTGTAAGAGTGTCTGTCTTTACAAGCACCTCTGCTTGTGTAAGGTCCGTCTGTTCAATACCGTCAATCTTAATCGCCGATACTGCATAATCTCCGTTTATAATTTCTTTTACAGTATAATTAACATTCTCGGGCAAGCCCATAATGTAGGCAGTTTCGCCTGCGGCAAGTTCAACCGAAGTAGTTCCGTTTGTAAAGGTGATGGTATCAGGTGTTTTCCAGGTGCCGTCTGCCTTTTGTTTATAGAGGTCATACTGCCCCGTAATGCCATCAGCAGTTATATTAAATTTAAAGATTTCATCCGTTCCGTAAAGAGTATCGTCAACTTTTTTTGAAATCTTTAATCCCTGAGGAATTTCAACCGTTAAAAGACCGTTGTTACCAAGAAGTGAGCCAACGTAGAATTTGCCTGCCTCACCGGGAATTTCTTCTACAACGGGATAGCGAACGTAGTCAAGCGACTTTGTTTCATTTGGATCTTTTTCAAGATTAAACGGCTCAAAGAATCGATGAACTGTTCCTGCGGGAATATTCCACGTGCCGTTTTCGCCCGCAGATGCCTTTTTAATTGTTTCCACCGACATTTGCTCGGGCATTTTAACTATGCTTGTTCCGTTAAACACGTAATACAGGCGATAGTAAGTATTACCGTCATTTTCTTGAGGCTGTGCACCGGTATATCTGATATAGTCGTTACCGTCTTTAATTAAAACGGGAGTTGTTTCGGTATAGTAATAGCGCTCGTTTTCCTGGCTGGGCTCAAAGAACACGATAGTATCGTTTTCTCTGTCAAAGTGCTCGTGTGAAATATTTGCACCCTTCCACCAGTTAGTATGAAGGTAATATTTACCCGGATCGGTGCTATCAACGTGATTTTGAGGGTCGGTTATAATCTCTGATATATTAGCCTTGTTTATTTCATCAAAAAGACCAACCTCAAACAAAATGCTGATAGGCTCCTGGACATCGTATTCAATTGAAGCTTCCGTAGCATCCTCAAGCTTTTCGGCATTTAAGGTTACCTTATACGATACAACGGGAATAAGCGAAGCAGGTATCTTCCAGATAAGTGAGCAGTGCCCGTCAGAGATGCGGGTATGTACCTGCGTTGAGATATACATAAGATCAGTTTGAACGTAATCGTCCTTAATCTGGCCAAGCATACCATACGAACGGTTTATATACGTTGCCTTAACACCGTTTTTCTCAGGAATATCTTCAGCGGTGTGGCCTGCGTGCCAGTGGCCCATATAGTTGCCGTTGTCATCGGCATACCAGCCGATAAAGTTTGACCAATCACCGGTCTGAGCATCGTAGTAAAGCTGCTTTGCCTCGTAAGCACTGTTTATAAGATCGCGTGCTTCAACAACGTCATCTATACCAATTCTTTCCATAACCGACCAAACAACGTTATTTGCAAGCTCGGTATAGTTTCCATTCTTGTCAAAGAAAGTATCACTTTGCTCGTTAAAGTTTTCGGCAAGGTATTTTCCGGTAAAGAGAGTATCACCAATCATAATACCCTTTATTTCCTTAACCTCCATATAATGACCTATATCATCGATAAATTCAACAAAGCCATCGTGGTCGTGAGTGTTTTCATCAACCAAGGTAGGATAATAAAGCGACTGAATGATAATCTGGTTAACTATCTGTTCAAAGGCTGCCT
>JAZSMS010000049.1:0-2122 GCA_045536015.1 Clostridia bacterium | reverse complement strand
TCTGATTCGTCTTGTTTTGACCTCTCGTTCTTCTCATCACTATGTAGTTTTCAAGGAGCTTCTTGCATCGTTTTTAGGAGCCCTCCCTCAACGGTGCCTGCATATAATACCAAATTCCTGCCACCTTGTCAACTGTTTTTTTATGTTTTTTTGAAAAATTTTTTATTTTTTTTAAACCCACATTATATGGCAGTTTTTACCACCTTAAAACCACATTATATTGGTGTCATTTAAAGCAGATATAAAACAAAAAAAGACGGAGACAAAAAATTTTTCTCCGTCTTTAAATTATTTTTTATTTTTTATTGCTTCTAAAGCCTTGCCAAGTTTTAACGTTTTTTCATTATATTCATCTTCAAGCGCTTTTTTCTGTGCAAAAAATTCTCTCGCCTGTCTGTTGCGTTCATTTTCAGCAATACTTGAAGAGTCTATTTTTTGTCTAACAAAATCGTGCTCGCTTTTATTTCTTGTTTTTTTAAGACTGTCCGCAAGCTTTTTTTGCGAAGCAGAAAACGAACTTTCAAGCTCGCGCATATCCGCCTCAATCTTTTCTGCATCAGCCTCGCTTGACTTTTCTTCGTTTAAAACAGTTTCTTGCTTGTTTTGCGAAACGGCATTTTTATCTTCGGTCACTTTATTGTCCGTTTTTACTTCTTCCGTTTTCGTTTCTTCCGTTTTTTTGTTCTCTTGCTTTTTTTCGGTTTCTTTATTTTCAGATTCCTGTTCATCTATTTTATCAAGAAACAAAATAACTTTTGCACCCTTAGGAACACCGCCGGAATACTGCGGATTATAAGTTAAAAGACGCGTATAGCCTACACCCGTTTTTAAAGCAATTTCTTTAAGCGTTTCATTTTTGTAAGCAACGTAATACTTATCCTTCATTTTTTATACCTATCCTAAATCAATAATTTTTGTTATCAGAACGCATTTAACGTCTTGTTCAAAGGCAACACAGGTTAGCTCTATTCTATTTTCTCCGCGGACAAGCGGAATACATAAAGTACCTTTTGCAGAATACGTTTTATTCATCAGGCTTGCCTGCAGCATAAGTTCCGCAGGCGCCAAAATAAGCATTGCCTTTTTTCCGCACTGCGAATAAACGGTATTATTAACGGTTAGCCCCTGATCTTTAGAAATAACCCCATAATCTTCGCGTATTGCAGGTGCGCTGTTTTTTTCAAGCTGCTTTAATCTTTTTTCAAGCCTATACACTTTATATATAAGATCAGTCATCATTTTGCATACTCTCTTTCTGCCGTATATATAAAAGTAATAGGAAGAATATTAAAGTAACAGCCATCCTTATTTTCTATTTTAAAGCTTACACATACGCCCTCTATATCAAATTTAGCGCCCAGCGCCTGCCTTTGTGGTGAAAGCTCAATTTCCTTTGTCTGACTTTTTCCGTCACAAAAAAGAGTTATCGCAATTTTTCCGCTTCCGCTCGCTATAAAATGAAGTTCCCTAAACCTCTTTTTTGTTGCAGGTAAACCGAAATCATTCTGTGGGCTTTCCCAACCCGCAACCATCGTGCTGTCGTTTTTAGTTTCGCCCCAAAGGCCTATTCTGCTTCCGTTATCAAACGCGCAAATAAGCTTTTCTTTTCCGTTATCCCTAAAAACCGCAAGAGCCGAAACGAAAACGTTTTCGATTATCTGCCACAAATCAAACGCAAAATTGTAGACGAGGATGCCTCTTTTGTTATCTGCCGACAAGAAATATGAAACAAAATAGCAACCCGAATACCACGCACTGCAAGCTTCGTCGGGCACAATATCGTTTTGCATAAAGAAGTTTCGTATTTTTGTACTTATGCACTTAACGCTTATTCCGTTAAACGCATATATCCCTCCGCGCGTAGCAAAGACGATATTGCCGCCGCAAACACTAATAGATCCAGGAATTATCTCGCTGTCAGAATAAAACACGTTTTCAAGCGAATAATCTATTACTTCCGAAAGCGTATTAAGTGCAACTATTCCATACCTGCAAAAAACGTACAGTGTATCGAAAAAGGAAATCACATCTATTGTATCGCCTATATTATCGGTAATATCAATATATCCGCCTTCCTCTTGCGTTACTTCAAAGTTGCAATGTGACCCGAGTGCCGAAAACC
>JAZSMS010000138.1:0-33922 GCA_045536015.1 Clostridia bacterium | reverse complement strand
ATGACAGTTTCATACATAATAGTTTCGGCGCTTGTTATATATAATGTTGAGCCCGATTCGTTTAATACCTTTTTTGATGCGCTTTATTGGGCAACAATGTCGCTTACAACCGTAGGCCATTCTGAACTTCATCCTGTAACTACGATAGGTCGCGCGGTGACAATGCTTTCGTCTATTGTAGGAATAACGGTTATTGCCTTGCCTACAGGTGCTATTGCGGCGGGCTTTTTATCCCACGCAAAAAACGTTGACGACGACGAAAAAGATGTGTTTTAAAAAAATACCTCCGAAAATTCGGAGGGAAATTTTTATCTTTTTATTAAAAGCAACTGATCTTTTTTTACATCAAGCTTACCGTCTTTTGCAACAAGCTTTTCGCCACTTAGCAAATCAACGTACGTCTTATCTTTAAGCGAAATAAACGTATCTTCATACGAATATGCGCCTAAAAATTTGTCGTCGGTAAATACAGCAACCTTGCCTATTGAATAGAGTTCAACTCCGGCAATACGCGCAATATCGTTTAAAACTGCGCCGTTTATACTGCCTGTTGCGCTATAACAGGAGGCGTAATTGCTGAATTTTTTTATGCCAATAGCGGTTTTTTCGGTATTGGGATAAACGCCAAGCGGCATAGTATCACTATCCTCAACAAAAAAACGCGGTTCGGGAAGCTCGTCGAATAAAATGTTACCAAGATGCGTGCTTACCGAATTTTCTTCACCTATTAAGCGGATAATGCTCATATCAGTAAGTGTTTGAAGCTTTGCCAAATTTTCACCATAATAGTCGGGAGCATAAAGCCATAAAAGCGTTCTGCCACCTGATTTTAAAAGTTCGATCTGCTCACGCTCCTCTATAGAAAGCTTAAAGAAGTCAACAAAAATTATAAGCTTATAGGCATCCATTTTTATTCGGTCGATATCTTTAAACGAATAAACGTCAAACGGTGCGCAAAGCTTTGAAAGCGACTTAATAACGTCAGTAAAAAGATAATTGTTAAGACCGCTTTTTTTGTTTACCGAAAGCATACCCTCGGCACTTATTAAAACAAGTGTTTGGCTTGAAGATTGCTTTTTAGCGCGGTGAAGAACCTTTTTAGCAGCAAAAAACGGCAGAATATTATTGAAGTTATTTTCAAAAAATTGCTTTGAAACGCTTGCGCCTGCGCCTTTCATAAGGCAGTTAATGGCATCGCATGAAAATGCACCCATATCCTTTTCGTTTGCAATGTGGAAGTAAAGCTTTTGATGAAGGTCAACCGAATCAAATAACGTTGCAAAGGTGCCTTCAAATGTGTATTCGCTTGAAGAAATAAAGTCAATGTCCTCGCAGGCAAAAATCTTATCAAAGCAAAGCTGACCTTGGTTCCAAAGTGCCGACGACGTTGCGGTAA
This sequence comes from Clostridia bacterium, assembly GCA_045536015.1. Classification (GTDB taxonomy): domain Bacteria; phylum Bacillota; class Clostridia; order Christensenellales; family QALW01; genus JAZSMS01. The sequence continues at coordinate 32,526 of JAZSMS010000138.1, read as the reverse complement.
ACGGGCAGGCAAACTCAAAACCTAATAGCTTTTCGGGTGCAAATTCTTTTGCACAGGATGAAAAGTGAGCAATGGTATCAAAGGCTAAAAGCATAACAAAGTTGCGGTATGCACAAACGGCGTCAAGATGCTCTTTTTTTATAAACGCCTCCGTCTTATCGGGTGAAAGAGCCTCGGCAGAGAGCGAAATATTTCCGCAAAATCTGTTAATAAGCTCAAGCTTTTCATCTGTAAGCTCGTCTTCTGAAAAGCCCCAATTCCAGCCGGCTTCGCCGCAAACAAGCTGATAACCTAAAATATTGTCTGATTTTTTTGTGTTTTCGCAAACTGTCTGCAAAAAATCGGTAGCATCGCAGACCCACTTTTCACACACAAGCGAGTGAGTAATGTCCGAAAAACCGTATTCTTTGCGCCACCAAGCAGGTGAAGCAAGGTTAATTTGCAAAATATATTTTTTATTTTTATTAAGCATACTAAGCGCGCTAAGATCGTACTCACCGTTTGCTTTCCACACGTTTTCAAGTGGGTAAAGCATAAGGTCGGCACCGGCACAGTCGTTTTCTGCACTACTAAGTCTGATAATAAAAGGCTCGACGATAGTGCGACCGTGTTTGATTTTTAATCTTCCGTTTTGTCGAGATAAGATTGTTTTCATAAACGCCTCTTTGGAAAAAAATATATATAAATTATACCATAGTGTGTATTTTAAATCAAGACCAATTATTTTATAAGTAATTTTACCGGCAAAAATGTACTATATGTTTGACCGTGCAAACTATAATAAAGCACTTTGTCGTCTTTACGCACTGCAGCAATATCGCCTTTAAACGAAACAAACGAAAGTGAAGTATCGGTGCTTGGCAAAAGAGCAACGGTACCGGATGAAGAAGAAACAAATAAGTCTTGCGAAACGCTATCGCCGCTAAAATAATAAAAGAATTCGTCTTCTAAAACAAAATCGGTTAAAACAACGTTTTTTGCAAGCAGGAACACAGAGGTGTTTTTAACCAAATAAACTAAATAAGCTTCGCCCTGCATAACAAAGCAAATAAGACCTTGTCTGTCAAAGCGCACGTGCTCAACGTTTTTTAAAAGCACTTTGTCATTAACGTAAAGCTTGCCGGAGGATAAGGTATAAATTTCGTTATCAAAGCAAAATACGTTGTCGATAGTAAGGTTTTCTTGCGTTATTTCGTGGATGGATTTTTGGGCAACAAACGTTTTTACGCCGTTGCTTGTCTGAGCTTCAAAAGCAAAGGCATCGCCTGAAAATGAAGCACCTTTGCCCGAAAGAACGTTTTTTGCAAGCAAAACAGGACCATTTTGGTCTATTCTATAAAGAAAAAATTGCAACGTGGATTGTGCTTCGTCGCAGGATAATAAAAAGTTAGAAGTGCTGTTTTTTAAAAATTGCGAAAGCACTACGGAGGGAATTTGTGCGAGCTCTTGACCGTCAAAAAGCACTATACAGTCGGCAACGTCGCACGCGGAGGCACGTTTTTGAACCGTGCGAGTATCTTTAAGCAAAAACACAAGACGATTATCTTGCGTGGTAACAATGTCAAAGGTATCGGCTATAAAAGAGCGGTAATCATCGGTTGCGCAAAATGTGGGGTATAAAAAGCCCGTTTTGTTAAAATAGCCTTGGTCAAGCATGTAAATTATCTTGTCTTGCGAGGCAAATTCGCACTTTAAAACGTTATCGTCAATGTGCGAAAGATTTCCCTTTTCATAGTGCATAAGCTTTTTTTTGCTTGTTATAAATGCGATAGAGGAATAAGGAGAAATCTTAACAGAATTAAATAATACGTTATCATAGATGCGCGTTAAATCGTTGCCTTGAAGCATAAAAAGCGAGCAGACAACGTCGGCACCCTGCGCATAGATTTCGCTTGCAAAAATAAGCGTGTCGGTCTGCTTAAAATATTTTAAAAGATGAGTTTCTTTACCAAAAACTAAATAGCTTGCGCGCATAGAGGTAGAATAAACCCCGTTTTTTTGCGCGCGGTATAGCATATCGTCAGTACCTATTGTATAAAAAGGGAAAATTCCGTCAGCGTTAGATAAGAATTCAACGCTTTGCATACCCTCTTGGATAGGAGCCGGCGAACAGCAGGATAAAAGCATTATTAAAAAAATTAAAAAAATACAAAAAATTTTTTTCATTGTTCCGTTAAAAAAAGGAGCGCACTCAAGCGCTCCTTTTAAAGCAAAGTTTTATTATTTTACCGGAGTTCCGGGAACATCGTTAAGCGAAGCGTAGATGTTTGCCTTATTGTCGGTGTTTATTGCAATGTAATAAATAGTTCCGTCAATCTTTTTAATCTTGTAACATTCGCTAACACCTGTCTGACCGCCCATATTGGTAGTTGTCTGCGCATACGTTTCGTTTAAATATTTTTCCCTTGTGGCAAGAGAGGTTGAATCTGCCGAGGTGTCCCAGGTTAAAGCGGGAAGATTTTCTATCTCCGACCACGAGCTTATGGGAGTTTTGTTAGGTGCCGTAGGTGTAGGCGAAGGATTGGTGGTTGCGGTTGCAGAAGTAGTGGGCTTTGTTTCGGTAAGATATTCGCTTGAAATGTAACCATAGCTACCTTTTTTGTATTCTATGTAAGTCCAGCCGTTTTGTGAAGCAAATGCAGTAACGTTATCGCCTTTGCTAAGCTGAGTAAGCTTTTTACCACTGGTCGAAGCCTTGTCTCTAACGTTAACCGAATCTTTGGTTACGTACATAGTTTTGCCGTTAGAGGTATCGGGTGTTGCACCGGGTGTAGGTGTAGGATCGTCAGAAACGGCTTGCTTTGCAAGGAAGTTTTTAGAAACGTAACCCTCTATTCCGTTAGCAAGTGTAACTGCATAAAACTCGCCTTCAAGCTTGCCTGCGGTAACCTTATCGCCCTTTGAAAGAGTTGTTAAAATCCTACTATCGGAAGTTGATGCTTTGTCGCGAACATTAACGGTTGAACCCGTTACGTACATTACCGTTCCGTCAGAAGTGTTGGGCGAGGGCGAGGGAGTTACAGTGCCGGGGGTTGTTGCGGTGGGGTTGTAGTTGCCTATACCGTTATTGTTGGGGGTAGGAAGTGCGGTCTGCGGCGGGGTTGCAGTAGGAAGATTACCTGTTCCCGAGCCTGAACCACGCTTAGAAATACCTACGATTATTACTATAATTACGATGATAAGTATAAGTGCAAGAGCTACTGCCGCTAAAACGGCATTTCTTCTTCTGCGCATATATTTTGCCTTTGATGAAGCCATAAAAAAACCTCCGTTTAAATAAAACATTTATTTATTAATTAAATGATACCATATTCGATAAAAAATATCAAGTATTTTTAATCATAAAATCTTGCACGGCGTTTTTTGCGCACACCAAGGAACACAAGCCATACGGTTATAGCAAGAGCAAGAGTAGCACAAATTACGGGAAGAACAATGTCGGTTTCATCCTCTTGAATTTTAAGCGAGTCCCATAAACCGTTGAGATAACGCTGTGTTTCGTCGTCAAGCGAAACAAAACCCTCGTTTTCAAAATCAAAAGAATTTTCGCTGTAAAGCATCTCAAAGGCGTCGGGATGCATTTCGTTTTCTATGTAATATTGGTAATATTTACTATCCTGTACTGCCTTATTTGGCGTTGCATAGCAAATATATTCCGAGTTTATCTCAGCAATGCTCTTTGTGGGGTCTTCGTCGGTCGAAAGCAAGAAGTTTATATATTCTTCTGCAATTTCGGGATTGCGCGAAGAAGTTGGAACGCACATTGCATCGCAGAAGGAGTTGGAGCCTTGGCTTGGGAAAAAGCAGCAAAGCTCGTCTTCACTGTTAGCATACATTGTAAAAAAGTCGCCGACATAGTAGGGGGCAATACAGGCGTTGCCCGTTTCCATTTTGTTAAAGACCTCGTCCATAACGTATTTTTGGATAAGGGGCTTTTGCTCGGCAAGCAGGCTAAAGGCAGTATCAAACTTGTCCTTTGAATCTGCTACCGAAGCATTTATATATTCGCTTGCCGAAACACCCTCTTTGTCTGCAAGCAAAAACTGTGCCGAGGCAAACGCATCGCGCGAGTTGTTAAATTGCAAAATACCTGCGCTTGCATATTTTTCGTTCCATAAAACGTTCCAGCCCTCTGCTTCAAACGCTTCTTGGTCAAAATCTTCAAAAAGCTCTTCAAGGCGGGTAAGGTTGTAGATAATCGCTACTTTACCAAACGTGTAAGTTGCCGAATAAAAAGTCTTTTCACCATCGTTTTCAACAAACGAAACACCGTCAAGCACGTACTGCTCGCCAATATTTTTGTAGTTGGGAATATTTTCTAAATTTATAGGCTGAATAAGATTGTTTTCAATTAAAAGCGGAATAATGTATTCCGAGGGAACTATTACGTCAAACGAAGCGTCACTTGTTATAAGTTTTGCGTACATTTCTTCGTTAGAAGCGTACGTTGTGTAGTTAACGCGCACGCGCTTACCGTGCTTTTTAAAATAATATTCTTCAAAAGCGGCATTTATGTCAAGGTAGGGAATTGTAATTTCTTCGCCGGTTTCTTCGTCAAAATAAACCCATTCATCCTCGCCGTCAGAGATATATTCACCCCAGTTAAAAACATTTAAAACAATTTCTTCCTCGCTTGAACAGCCTGTAAAGCAACAAGCAAAAACACAAATGCAAAGAATACAAACTAAAAGCTTTTTCATTTGTTTTTAAGCCTCCTTAATTGCTTTTTTTGACGTGCAAGCTTTATTTCGTCCTTTGCGCCTGCAAGGTTAGAAAGTAGCATAAGCACAAATATGGCTATTATCATAAAGGTAGAAAGTGCGTACATATCGGGCGTTACGGTGCCTTTACCCGTCATTGAATAAATTAAAAGCGGCAACGTTTGTACGCTCGATTTTGGGCGGACAAAGTAGCTTATAACAAAGTCGTCAAACGAAAGGGTAAACGCCATAAGTAAGCCGGTTAAAATTCCGGGCAAAAGCTGCGGCAGCTCTACTTTGAAAAATGCTTTAAGCGGTGTGCAGCCAAGATCAAGCGCCGCCTCTGAAATTGAGGGGTCCATCTGCCTGATCTTTGGCATAACCGATAAAATAACGTATGGAATATTAAACGTAACGTGAGCTATTAAAAGCGAAATCATATCAATAGTGTCGTCGCCTGCAGGGATAAGCGAAAGCGTTGCCATAAATAAAAATGCCATCGAAACCGCCGTAACAATTTCGGGATTTACCATAGGAATATTGGTAACGGTCATAACTGAAGCCTTTATACTTTTGCGCTTGATTTTGCTTATTCCTATAGCCGCGCTTGTTCCGAGTACAGTTGAAACAAGTGCCGAAGAAATGCCTATAATAAGTGAGTTTTTAAGTGCATTAGCGGCATCGGCGTTATTCAGGATTGCCTCGTACCATCTTGTAGAAAAGCCGCCGAACACACCTGTGCTTTCAAGCGAGTTAAAGGAGAATACGATAAGAATAACAATAGGCGCGTACAAAAGAATAAAAGCAAGCGTTATAAAAATATTGCCTTTTTTCATACCAAAACACCTCCCGAAGCGTCTTCGTCAGAAGAAAAACGGTTCATAATAAGTGTGCTTACCACAATTAAGAGCATTAAAACGATAGAAAGCGTTGCACCCTTGTTATAGTCGGCAGAAATTGAAAGCATACTGTCGTAGATAGTGTCACCTATAAGATGCGTGTTTGCACCGCCTAAGCGTTGGGAAATGTAAAATGTACTTACACACGGAACAAAAACCATAGTTATTCCCGAAATTATTCCCGATAAGCTAAGCGGAAGAACAACCTTGGTAAGTGCTTGATAGGTGTTGCAGCCAAGGTCATGTGCGGCTTCTACCAAACGCACGTCAAGCTTGGTTAAAACCGAATAGATAGGAAGAACCATATACGGTAAAAAGTCGTAAACCATACCGATTATAACTGCACCGCGCGTATCCATAAGATCAACGTGCCAATTAAATATGGATAAAAACTGATTTAAAAGGCCGTTTTTTTCAATTATTATGGCAATAGAATCTGTGCGGATAATAAAGTTTATCCACATAGGCATCATTATAAACATAATAAGAATTTTTTGCGTAATCGGCTTTGTGCGCGAAATACAGTATGCAAGAGGATAGCCTATTGCAAGGCAGATAAGCGTTGATAAAAATGCAAGCTCGATAGAAAGTAAAAACGTGCTCGAATATTCGCCTATAACCTTAAAGTTTTCAAAACCGCAAAAAGCGCCCGAAGCATCGGTAAAAGCATAATAAACAACGTAGGCAATAGGAACTATTATAAAAAGTATTGCCCAGACGTAATATGGATGGGCGGCAAAGCGCGAAAGAAGATTTTTTTTCATTCCTCTGCGCCCTCCGTAACGTCAGAAAGCTTATCAAGCTCGTCACTAAACGAAGAATAGTCACCAAATGCATTGGAAAATTCGGATTTTTTCATAACGTGAATTGCATCGGGCTCGATATAAAGACCAATTTTTTCATCTTTTCCAACAAAATCGGTAGTTTGAATCATCCATTTAAATCCGCCGATATCAACAATTATCTCCCAGTGTACGCCTTTAAAGGTTACCGAGGTAACAACGCCCGAGAGCATTGCTCGCTCAAGCGGCACAACGTCAACGTCTTCGGGACGGACAACTATGTCAACAGGCTCGTTTTTGTTAAAGCCTTTGTCAAGACAAACAAATTCCTGACCCGAAAAACGTGTTTTATAGTCCTCAAGCATAACGCCGTCAAGAATGTTAGATTCGCCGATAAAGTCGGCAACAAAGGCGTTTTCGGGCTCGTTGTAAATATCGGTAGGAGTGCCGATTTGCTGAATTTTACCGTTTGCCATAACAACGACGATATCCGACATCGAAAGTGCTTCTTCCTGGTCGTGCGTTACATATATAAAGGTAATACCCGTTTTTAACTGGATATTTTTAAGCTCGTTTTGCATATCCTTGCGCAACTTTAAATCAAGCGCGCCGAGTGGCTCGTCCAAAAGTAAGACTGCAGGATCGTTGACAAGTGCGCGCGCAATGGCAACACGTTGCTGTTGACCGCCCGAGAGCGTTGCAATGTTTCTCTTTTCAAAGCCCTTTAAGTTTACAAGGGCAAGCATTTCTTTAACACGAGTGCGGATTGTAGCATCGTCAACTTTTTTAAGGCGAAGGCCAAAGGCAATATTTTCATAGACGTTAAGATGCGGGAAAAGCGCGTACTTTTGGAAAACGGTGTTTATGTTGCGTTTATAGGGCGGGATCTCGTTTAAAAGCTTATCTTCAAAAAAGACCTGACCCTCGTCTGCGGTTTCAAAGCCTGCAATAATGCGCAGAGTGGTGGTCTTTCCACATCCCGAGGGACCTAAAAGCGTAACAAACTGATTTTCACGGATAAAAAGGCTTACATTATCTAAAACCTTTTCGCCGTCGTAGCTTTTTGAAATATTTTTTAAGTCGATTAAAACTTTATTTTCCATTTTCTATCTCCTTTAAAATGAAGGCGGAGTGCTTACCCAAAGCACACTTGCCTCTGTTTTTCCTGCGTTTTCTATATAATGCGGCTCTGCGGGCTTAAAGTAAAAGCTATCGCCCTTTTTGCACTTCTTTTTTGTTGAGCCTATACAAATTAAAATTTTGCCCGAAAGCACGTAACCGAATTCTTCGCCTTCGTGCGGGTCATCTTCTTCGGTTTTTGTGTTTGGCGAAAGGTTGACTATTATCGGCTCCATAGCGTTTTTTTGTGCGCTTGGTACAAGCCACGTAGTTGAAATATCCTCATTTTGCAAAACAAAGTAGTCTTCTTGCGAAAAGGTTATCTTTTCATTTTCTTCTTCTGCAAAAAAGTCTTTAAGATTTGTGCCTAAGCACTCTAAAATATCAACGAGCGTTGCAATGCTTGGCGAAGTACGTTCACTTTCTAAAAGAGAAATAAAGCCTTTAGAAAGCTCACAACGGTTGGCAAGCTCTTGCTGAGTCAAGCCGTGCTGGACTCGCAGCATTTTTATTTTTTCGCCTATCTGCATAAAAATCATCCTTCTTTTTAAACTTAAAGTTTAATTTTGCTAAACCGACAAAGTAAGATAAATTATAGCAATGCTTTTGTATTTGTCAATATATTTTTTTGCTCAAAAATACCAAAAATTTAAAAAAAATTAAGGGCATAAAAAACAAAAAAACCAAAACCCCTTGAAATACCGAACAAATTAGACTTTTAAGCAAAAAAATCAAGCAAAAAACGGGTGTAAAAAAATTTAAAAAGTTTAGTTATTTTTGCCCAAAAGTTTAATATAGATAAACAAAATTAAACGATTTATAAAAATGTATAAAATTGCTAAAACAAAACGATAATAAAAGTGCCGCTACATATTTTTCGGAGGTGCTTTTTTGCAATCGTTTTCACGCGTAACTATCTGCGGCATTGATACTTCTAAATTACCTAAAATCTCTTCAAAAGAAATAATGCGTCTTATTACAGAGATAAAAAACGGCAACGAGCAAGCAAAGGAAGAATTTATTTATGCAAATCTTCGCCTTGTGCTTTCGGTAGTGCAACGTTTTTTGCACAGGGGTGCTACGGCGGACGATTTATTTCAGGTTGGCTGCCTTGGACTGATTAAGGCGGTAAAGAACTTTGATCTGTCGCACAACGTGCAGTTTTCAACTTATGCAGTGCCAATGATAATCGGGGAGATTAGGCGGTTCTTGCGCGACGATAACTCAATGCGCGTAAGCCGTTCTATGCGCGATTTAGCCTACAAGGCCATGTCACTTAAAGAGAAAATGCTTGCGCAAAAGGGCGCAAACGTAACAAATGCAGAACTTGCAAAAGAGCTTGGCGTTTCGGTTAATTTGGTCGATTCGGCACTTGAGGCTACGCAAGAGCCCGTTTCTATTTTCGAGCCCGTCTTTCGCGACGGAAACGATACGCTCTATATCAAGGATCAGATAAGCGATACTTCTTCAAGCGACGAAAAGTGGAGTGAAAAAATTGCTTTGCAAGAAGCGTTGACAAAATTGGACAAAAGGGAATATAATATAATAAATATGCGATACTTTTTAGGTAAAACTCAAATGGAAATTGCTGAAGAAATTGGCATTTCGCAAGCGCAGGTTTCGCGTCTTGAAAAAGGAGCGCTTGAGAGAATGCGAAAATATATGTGAGGAATAAAAATGAAGCACGTACCTAATATCTTATCAACGTTAAGACTTTTATTTTGCCCTGTGTTTATATGGGTATTTTTTGCTTTTGATCCGATGATCGCGTTTTTAGTATTTTTGTTTGCCTCGCTGCTTGATGTTGCCGACGGTTATATTGCACGCAAGTATAACGCTATAAGCAATTTTGGCAAGATAATGGATCCTCTTGCTGATAAAGCGTTGCAGATAAGCGGAGTTTTGTGCTTAAGCATTTCGGGAATTTTAGAAAATTACCTGTTGCTTATAATTCTTTGTGCAAAAGAGTTTTTTGTAGTTGTTGGCGGCGCGATAGTAAGCAAAAAGAAAAAGGCAATGGTAATTTCAAATAAGTTTGGAAAGTTTGCCTCGTTTTTTATGTCGTTTTGCATCTGCTTAATGTTCTTTGCGGGCGAAAATGGCTGGCTTGGTCAGTTTAATAAAGAACTTAATATTCTTATTTACATAGCGCTTGTATTATCTGTTGCGGCGATGGTTCAGTACGGAATTATCGGTTTAAAGCAATTAAAGGAACAACAGGACAAATAACGGTTGCTAAATAAATAATAATATAGTATAATTGTTTTTGCGATGAAAAAGAGGAGTAAAAGTTAGCCTTGCCCAAAGAGAGATGCTTCAAGGCTGAAAGAGCATCGGTAAAGGCACTTTGAAGGTAGCTTTTGAGCATTTTTGGTGAGAAATTTAAATTAGCCAAAACGTTTCTTTGCGTTAAAAAGATTTAAGCGCCGCAAGTTTATTGCGGAATAAAGGTGGTACCGCGCAAAATTTTGCGTCCTTTTACTTTTTGTAAAAGGGCGTTTTTTATTTATAAGGAGATTTAAAAATGAAAGAAATTGCAAAGCAATACGATCCTTCTTTAGTAGAAGAAAGACTGTATAAGCATTGGATGGAAAAGGGCTATTTTCACGCAGAGCCCAATAAGGATAAAAAACCCTTTACCATAGTTATGCCCCCGCCGAATATTACCGGTCAGCTTCATATGGGACATGCCCTTGATAACACTATGCAGGATGCTATTATCCGCTTTAAGCGTATGCAGGGCTTTGAGGCACTCTGGCTTCCCGGAACCGATCACGCTTCGATTGCAACCGAGGTTAAAATTGTTGAGGCAATGGCAAAGGAAGGCTTAAAGAAAGAAGATTTAGGCAGAGAAAAATTCCTTATTCGCGCTTGGGACTGGAAAAAGCAGTACGGCGGCAGAATTGTTTCGCAATTAAAGAAAATGGGATCCTCGTGCGATTGGGATCGCGAGCGCTTTACTATGGACGAGGGTTGCTCAAAGGCTGTTGGCGAGGTTTTTGTTAAGCTTTATCAAAAAGGCCTTATCTATCACGGTAACCGAATTATCAACTGGTGCCCCGACTGTTGCACCGCACTTTCGGATGCAGAGATCGAGTATGAGGAGCAAAAGACACATCTTTGGCATCTTCGCTACTATACTCCCGATAAAAGCGCATACATAACGGTAGCAACTACCAGACCCGAAACGTATATGGGCGATACTGCAGTTGCAGTTCATCCCGAGGATGAAAGATATGCCGACTTAATAGGCAAAACGGTTGTTTTGCCCTTGATGAATAAAGAAATTCCGATTATTGCCGACGAATACGTAGAAAAAGACTTTGGTAGCGGTGCGGTTAAAATTACTCCTGCCCACGACCCCAATGACTTTGAGGTGGGTACTCGTCACGATTTACCTATCGTTCGTGTTATGAACGACGACGGTAGCATTAACGAAAACGGCGGAATTTTTGCAGGCTTATCTCGCGAGGAGGCAAGAGGCAAAATTGTTGAGGCACTTCAAGAATGTGGTTGTTTAATCGAAACCGAAGATTACACAAATAACGTAGGCACCTGCTACCGTTGCCATAGCACAGTAGAGCCTATTATTTCAAAGCAGTGGTTTGTTAAAATGAAGCCCCTGGCAGAGCCTGCAATTAAAGCAGTGCGCGAGGGTAAAACTCAGTTTGTGCCCGATCGCTTTAGCAAAATTTACTTTAACTGGATGGAAAATATACGCGATTGGTGTATTTCGCGTCAGCTTTGGTGGGGACACCGTATTCCTGCATATTACTGTCAAGAATGTGGAAAGACCGTCGTAAGTCTTACACAACCCGAAAAGTGCGAATGCGGATGCACGCATTTTAAGCAGGACGAGGACGTGCTCGATACGTGGTTTTCCTCGGCACTTTGGCCGTTTTCAACTCTTGGCTGGCCCGATAAAACTCCCGAGCTTGAATATTTCTTCCCGACAAACGTGCTTGTAACGGGTTATGATATAATTTTCTTCTGGGTTGCAAGAATGATATTCTCATCTATCGAGCAACTTGACTCTGTTCCGTTTGAAAAGGTTGTTATTCACGGCCTTGTGCGCGACAGTCAGGGCAGAAAGATGAGCAAGAGCCTTGGCAACGGCGTTGATCCTTTAGAGGTTATCGAAAAGTACGGCGCCGATGCTCTTCGCTTTTCGCTTGCGGCGGGTAACTCACCCGGAAACGATATGCGTTTTTATTGGGAAAAGGTTGAGGCATACCGCAACTTTGCAAATAAGATTTGGAACGCTTCGCGCTTTGTTATGATGCACGCGCAGGATAAGCAGTTAAAGAATATCTCCGAATGTGCTTTAGAAGAAGCTGATAAGTGGATTTTGGCAAAATACAATGCGCTTATCGAAAACGTTACAAAGAGCTTTGAACAGTTTGAGCTTGGTATTGCCGCACAAAATCTTTACGACTTTATCTGGAGCGAGTTCTGCGACTGGTATATTGAGCTTACAAAGCCGCGTCTTTATGCAGAAGACGAAGAGAGAAAGATTTGTGCGCTTAGCGTGCTTAAACACGTGCTTGTTGGTGCATTAAAGCTTTTGCATCCCCTTATGCCGTTTATTACCGAAGAAATTTACTGCGCATTGCCCGAAACGGATGAAAGTATTATGATTTCTTCGTGGCCTAAAGCGGACAAGGCACTTGAATTTGATTTATCGGGCTTTGATAACGTTGTAGAGATAATTAAGAGCGTAAGAAATCTTCGTGCCGAAATGAATGTTCCGCAAAGCAAAAAGACGTCGATAATGATTTATACTTCGGCTAATATTGCCTCGTCGGCAGAGCTTATCAAGGCTTTAGCGGGTGGCGAAGAGGTAACATTTATCGACAAAAAGCCCGAAAATGCAAGCGATTTTGCATCGGTTGTTACTTCGGTTTCGGAAGTGTTCATTCCTCTTGGCGAGCTTGTTGACGTAGAAAAAGAGCTTGCTCGACTTGAAAAGGAAGAGGCTACTGCGCGCGCTGAGCTTGCAAGAGCACAAGGAAAGCTTAACAATCAGGGCTTTGTTGCAAAGGCTCCGCAAAAGCTGATTGATGAAGAAAAGGCAAAGATAGAGAAATATTCGCAGATGCTTGATGCTATTTTAGAGCGCAAGGCATCACTTAAAAGAGGATGAATTTTGATACCTACCCCAACAAAAAAGTTTGACAGAATATTTGATATTCCGCTTGAATTTTTACAAGAAAATAATATAAAACTGGTTTTGCTTGACCTTGATAATACCTTATCGCCTTGGCACAACTACGTTGTGTGCGAAAAGACGAAAAAATGGGTTAGTCAGGTTAAGCAAAAGCAGATAGAAGCGCTTATTTTAACAAACGGAAGCGGGAAAAATGCACTTTCGCTTGCTAAAGAGCTTGAAGTTTGCATTGTAGGCAATGCAAAAAAACCTTTTTGCAGACAGATAAATAAATGTCTTAAAGACAAAAATATTTGTGCGCAGCAGACGCTTATCATAGGAGATCAGCTCTTTACCGATATTTTAGCGGCAAACCGCGCACACGCAAAAAGCGTGCTTCTGCAGCCGATTTCAAAGCGTGAATGGTGGGCGACAAAGGTGTTTAACCGTACCCGCGAGCGCTTGGTAGGCAGAAAAATTAAATATTTTGAATAGACAAAATTAAAACAATATGGTATTATTTATTTATGGTAGAAATTTGTCTTAAAACCTTTGATGCGCTTGATGCGGTTATATTATCAAATCCTGCCGACATTATGTTTTTAACAGGCTTTTATTGCGTTGATGCACTGTGCGTTAAAACAAGCGAGCTTTATCTTATAACCGATAAGCGCTATACTGATGAAGCAAAGCGCGCGTTTTCGGGCAAGATTATTGACGAGGGCAGCTATATAAAAAACGCAGCAGAGCTTGTACTTGCTTGCGGCGGTAAGTGCGTTGGAATACAGGGCAACGATATGACTGCGGCAGATTATATCTTTTTGCAGTCAAAGGGGCTTGAAATAACAAACATAGGCAACGTGATGCAACAAGTGCGCTGTCATAAAACACCGGAGCAGATTGAGCAAATAAAAAAAGCGCAAAGCATAACTGAAAAGGCTTTTGATGCAGTCCTTCCGCATATTAAGGCGGGAGTAAGCGAAAAAGAGCTTCGCGCAGAGCTTGAACATTATCTGTTTTTGTTTGGTGCCGACGCCCTTGCATTTGATTCGATAGTAGCCTCGGGCGAAAATGGAGCGTGTCCGCACGCTACGCCAAGTGATCGTAAAATTAATGACGGCGATTTTATAACGTTTGATTTTGGTGCGCGCCTTGACGGCTATTGCTCGGATATGACGCGAACCGTTGCGCTTGGTAAAATCTCTAACGAGCAAAAGTTGGTTTACGACGCAGTTTTGCTGGCACACGAGGAAGCGGCAAAAATGCTTGCTCCCGGCGTTAAATGTGCTGACGTCGAAGCAAAAGCAAGACAAGTGCTTAAAGAAAAGGGGTTGGAAAAATATTTTACACATTCGCTCGGGCACGGTGTAGGGCTTGAAATTCACGAGCTTCCTCGCTTGGCGATGGGTGTAGGCGAAACCTTAGAAATTGGCGACGTCGTTACGATAGAGCCGGGAGTTTATATTCCAAACAAATTAGGTGTTCGCACAGAAAATATGTACGTTATTACCGCTTCGGGAAGCGAAACGCTAACCAAAACGGATAAAAAACTTATAAACTTATAATAATATATTAGGAGGAAACACACAATGATTTCAGCAGGTGATTTCAGAAAAGGTATTACGGTAGAAATCGACGGCAACGTTTACGTAATTGTAGACTTCTTGCACGTTAAACCCGGTAAAGGAGCCGCGTTTGTAAGAACAAAAATCAAAAACGTTATGACAGGTCAGGTTCTTGAAAGAACCTTCAACCCCAACGAAAAGTATCCTCTTGCGCACATCGAGCGCAAGGAAATGCAGTACCTCTATAACGAAGATGGTGAGCTTTATTACTTTATGGATAACGAAACCTACGAGCAGATTGCTATCAGCAGAGATCAGGTTGAAGATGCACTTCCTTACTTAAAGGATAGTCTTGAAGTTACCATTAAGTTCTACAAGGGCAGTGCTTTCTCGGTTGAGGCACCTAACTTTGTTGAGTTTGAAATTATCGATGCCGAACCCGGCGTTAAGGGCGATACCGCTACCAACGTAACCAAAAAGGCAAAAATTGAAACAGGCTACGAGGTTGACGTTCCTTTGTTTGTTAACACCGGCGACCGTATCAGAATTGATACCCGTACCGGCGAATATATGGACAGAGTTTGATTTCTACTTAATAATGTCTAAAAATTTTAGGGAGGAAAATCATTATGTCAGTTGAAAAAAAGGTTTCTTATCTTTTAGGTCTTGCTGAAGGTCTTAATATCAACAAAGACACCGCAGAGGGTAAGCTTTTGCTTGCTATTATTGATACTCTTGAAGAGATTAGCGACGAGTTTGAAGAAGTAAACGAAGAGCTTGATGCACTTAACGAGTACATTGAAGAGGTTGACGACGGCTTAATGGAGCTTGAAGAGGACTTCTACGATGACGACGATGAAGATTGCTGCGACTGCTGTGACTGCGATTGCGACGACGATTGTGACTGTGATTGCTGTGACTGCGACGATGACGACGAGTTTGAGTACGACGAGTATCAATGCCCTGCTTGCAACGAAATTGTAAGCTTTAGCGGCGATTTTGAAGATGAAGAACTTATCTGCCCCGCATGCGGTGCAAAACTTATTGAAGAATGATAAAATAGGGAGTTGAAGATCAACTCCCTATTAATATTTTTTCTAAAAACTAAAAAATGCAAAATTAGCAAATTCAAGAATTTGTAAAAAGGTTTTTGTTTTAAAAATGGTAAAAAAAACTAAAAAAATTTCGCTAATATAATTTACAAAACGACAAAAAAATAGTATAATGTATTCAGTTAAGTTTAATATAAATTTTTTTGTTACGGAGGATAAATCAAATGGCTGATTATCTTGAAAATCTTACGTCACTTCCGTTTGCGCCTCTTGGCATAATTGCAATGCCTGGATGTGAAGAAATTGGCAAAAAGATCGATTATTATATGACCAAATGGCGCGCCGAACGCGATAGCGAGTTTAAATCAGACGCTTCGTTTGTTGCTTACGAGCGCGAAACCTATATGATAGACGTTTACTGCCCACGCTTTGGCAGTGGCGAGGCTAAAGGCGTTATTAAGCAGTCGGTTCGCGGTCTTGATATGTACATAATCTGCGACGTATTCAACTGCTATTTAAAATACAAAATGTACGGACAGATAGTTCCTATGAGTCCTGACGACCACTATGCCGACTTAAAGCGCATTATTACTGCTATCGGCGGCAAGGCAAGAAGAATTACAGTTATTATGCCTATGCTTTACGAGGGCAGACAACACAGACGCACCGGCAGAGAATCGCTTGACTGCGCAACCGCGCTTCAGGAGCTTATCGAGATGGGCGTAGACAACATCATTACCTTTGATGCACATGATCCCCGTATTCAGAATGCTATTCCCGTTAACGGGTTTGAAAACGTTATGCCTACCTATCAGATGATAAAGACTCTTGTAAATGCCGTTCCCGATATCAAAATTGATAAAGAAGACCTTATGATCATAAGTCCTGACGAAGGTGCAATGGCAAGAGGTATTTATTTCTCGTCGGTTCTTGGCGTTGACCTTGGTATGTTCTATAAGCGCCGCGACTATTCGGTTATTATAAACGGACGCAACCCCATCGTTGCACACGAATATTTAGGTGCCGACGTTGCAGGCAAGGACCTTATTATCGTTGACGATATGATTTCTTCGGGCGATAGCGTTATTGACCTTGCATACAAGCTTAAAGAGCTTAATGCAAAGGATATTTACGTTTGCACCACTTTTGGTCTTTTCTGCGAAGGACTTCAAAACTTTGACGAAGCCTACAAAAAAGGCCTTATCCGCAAAGTGCTTACCACAAACGGCGTTGCCGCTTCGGACGAACTTTTATCGCGCGAATGGTACTGCAGAGTTGACCTTTCAAAATATATTGCTTACATTATTGATACGCTTAACCATGATGCTTCTATAAGCGAATTGCTTGATCCTTCTTCAAAGATTAATAAGCTGCTGGTAAATAAGGGCAAAAGATAAATAGTACGGCGGCACGTTTAGTGCCGCTTTTTTAAATAAAACAATTTTTAGGTGAAAAAACGATGGTTCGGAAACGAAAACAAAAAAGGACTCCGCTGATAATAGCAATAATCGCGTGTGCAATAGTGCTTGCGGCGGTGCTGTTTTTCTTTTTAGGGCCGCAAAGTGAGGTTTCTCACGATTTAAGGTTTAAAAATGCACTTGAAGAAAATAATTATCAGGCGGCGGGGGCTTCGAGGGACGAATTTGGCAAGCTCTCTAATGAGATGCAAAAGAGTCTGGATGCACACTTAAATCAGTTTATTGCTATTTGTTGCTCTGATGAATATAACGACCAGACGTGGCCCACTTGGCGAGGGATAGAAATTTTTGCCGAGGAGATTAAAGAGCCTGTGATTAATAAAATGACCGAACTGGTGGAAGCTTATTACACGGGGAGCATCGACGAGTACAGCGTAAAAACTTACGTCTCGCGGCTTGGAAAGTTTTCGTTTGCAGATAAAAAGCTTTCTGACTGTAAGGATGCAATAGCCGAAAAAAATGCTTCGGATAAGGCATATCAGGAAGCATATGAGCTTTATTTAAAGCAAGATTACGTTGCAGCTTATCCGCTTTTTGAAAAGGTCTCAAAATACGACGTTCCTAAAAGAACAAGTGCTGAAGCGTATATGCAAAGCTGTATTGAGCAGTACTGCAATCCCGTTTATAACAGGGCACAGCAACTGATAGAAAACAATCAGGTTTCCGAGGCAAAGCAAATTGTAAAGGACGCACTTAATGCTTTTAAGTACAAGCCTCTTGAAGATCTATTAAATACGTTAGAGTGAGAAAAATATGAAAAATTTTGTAAAAATTATCGGACTTGTTTTAATAATCTGCCTCTTGTTTTGCGCCTGCGTAAAAAATGAGGTTATTGAATACGTTTATTATAATGCTAACGAACAGAAAACGGCTTTTGAAAAGAAAACCGAAAAGTTTGCAGGAACGATAGAGCCGCAACTTATACTTAATGCGGTTGCAAAAAACGGAACGCTTCCGCAAAATTTAGTTGTAGAAAGCTTTAATCTTATAAAGAGTTACGACGTGCGTATTGAACTTGACGTAAGCGCAGGACTTAATGAGTTTTTAGAAGAGCTTTCGGCAACGGGCAAATACGTTGTGCTTGCGTGCTTGGTTAATTCTTTTTTAGAAAATTATTCTGCCGACGGTATTAAGTTAACAACGGGCGGAGAGGAAATTGCAGGCTGTCAGGGATTTATAGGCGCGTTTGATTTTCAGGTGCCAAAGGAGCCTGAGGTTATAATAACGCCCTCGCCTTCGCCTACTCCGGGGCCAACGCATCAGCCAAATAAAAAGATAGTTGCACTTACATTTGACGACGGTCCGCACACAAAGTATACAAAGCTTATAGTTGATAAGCTTGCCGAATATAATGCAAGCGCTACGTTCTTTATAGTGGGCAACCGTGTTGTAAATAAAAACGGCGAAGTAGAGCAGGCTTGTGCAGATGCAATAAAATATGCGGTAGATAAGGGTAACGAGGTTGAAATTCACGCATATACGCACCAATATTATTATAATAAATGCGATGATGCAACCTACACGAACGAACTTGAAAAAACCGCGCAGATAATCGAGCAATATACCGGCAGGGCACCTAAATATATGCGTCCCGTAGGTGGCTCGATAACCGACCAGAGAGTTAAGGACTGCAAGTATGCGGTAGTTATCTGGAACTGCGATTCCGAAGATTGGAAAAATAAGAGTAAGCCTGGCGACCAGGAGCAGATAGATAAGATAGTAAATAACGTTATGTCAACGGTTAAAAACAGAGGCATAATTTTAATGCACGAGATATACGAAAATTCGTATCTTGCGTTTTGCGAAATTATGAAACAGCTCTACGCACAGGGATATGAGGTTACCTCTGTAAGCGGACTTTTCGGTGACGGAAACGTTAAGCCGGGAACCAAATATTCGACAGCCCGCTGAAAAATATAATACCAAAAAATACTGATTTGTCCGTACAGAGAGTACGGACAAATTTTTTGCAGAAAATTTTGTAAATTTTAAAAAAAATAGTGCATTTTTTAAAATAGTGTGCTATAATGTTCAATGAACGCTTATGTTCACTTTTAAAATCAAATTATTTGCCACTTTAGGCAAAATTACAGGAGGACAATATGGCATTAACAAATGAACAAAAAAAGGCCGCTTTTGATGAACTTGCTAAGTTTATAAACGACAGCAAGGAAGATCCCGGTGCAATGATGCCCATAATGCAGCTTGCACAAAAGTTGTTTGGTTGCGTTTCACTTGAGGTGCAGGAATTTATCTCAAAAAAGACGGGTGTTCCCGTTGCAGAAATATTTGGCATTGCAACCTTCTACGCTCAGTTTACTCTTGAGCCCAAGGGTGATAACGTTATAAGCGTTTGCCAGGGTACAGCCTGCTACGTTAAGGGTAGTGCTGCAGTGCTTGAAGAGGTTAAAAAGAATCTTGGTATCGAAGCAGGTCAGACCACACCTGACGGTAAATTCAGCATTCAGGATACACGCTGCCTCGGCTGCTGCGGTCTTGCTCCCGTTATGACTATTAACGAGGACGTTTACGGCGGACTTGTTCCTGAAGATATTAAGGGAATTTTAGACAAATACAGGGCATAATGCCTTTTAAAAAGGAAAATGTATGAAGATAAGCACTATTAAAGAACTGCTCAACGCCGAAGTAAAGTGCTGCCCCGAGCACGAAGGACGTCATGTTTATTCTGCTTGCGGTTGCGACCTTATGAGCGACGTTCTTGCTTACGTAAAGGATCAGGCGGTCCTTTTAACCGGACTTGTTAATCCGCAGGTTATCCGTACGGCAGAAATGATGGATATGATTTGCGTTGTTTTTGTTCGCTCGAAGGAGCCCAGTGAAGAAATGCTTGAGCTTGCACGCGAGGCAGGAATAGTTGTTATGACGTGCGATAAGCGCTTGTACGAGGCTTGCGGTATTTTGTACTCTAACGGTCTTACAAGTAATAAGGCTAAATAAAATGGAAGCAATTAAATTTAATTTTGACGTTGACGGCGACGATTTTACATCCGCAGGTCAGGCGTCGGTACAAATTAAAAAAAATCTTCGGCAATTAGGTCTTTCGCCTGAAATAATAAGGCGTGTTTCTATCGCCATGTACGAAGGCGAAATCAATATGGTAATTCACGCACACGGCGGCACTGCAACGGTTGAGGTTACGGAAGAATTTGTTGAGATAATTCTTGCTGACCAAGGTCCCGGTATAGCCGATATTGATAAGGCTATGCAGGAAGGCTATTCAACTGCACCCGACTCGGTGCGCTCGCTTGGCTTTGGCGCAGGTATGGGCTTGCCCAATATGAAGCGCTATACCGACGAGATGAGCATAGACTCTACCGTAGGCAAGGGTACCACCGTTACAATGAAGGTTTATATCAAGTAGGAAAATTATGAAATTATACGAGCATTCCGTATTGCTTGACCGCAACAAGTGCACAGGCTGTACTACCTGCCTGCGCCGCTGTCCTACGGAAGCAATACGCATAAAAGATAATCATGCAGTTATAAATCAAGCACGCTGTATCGATTGCGGCGAGTGTATTCGCGTGTGCCCGCATAATGCAAAAAAAGCAGTTTGCTCCAAGCTTGATTCAATGAAGCGCTTTAAGTATAAAATTGCGCTTCCTGCCCCAACACTTTACGGTCAGTTTGAAAATCTTGAAGACGTAGATATTGTTTTAAACGGCTTATTAAAAATAGGCTTTGATAAGGTATTTGAGGTTTCTGCCGCAGCAGAACTGGTTTCAGCGTACACAAGGCTTTATTTAAAAACTGACGGCGTAAAAAAACCCGCAATAAGCTCGGCGTGTCCCGCTGTGGTACGCCTTATAGGCTTGCGTTTTCCTACGCTTTCGGAAAACATAATTCATATGCTTCCTCCTATGGAGGTTGCAGCGATGCTTGCTCGCAAACAGGCAAAGGAAGAGTATCCCGAGCTTTCGGACCAAGATATCGGTGTTTGCTTTATAACGCCCTGTCCTGCAAAGGCAAGCTATGTTAAAAACGGCTTTGCCGGATACGAAAGCAAAGTGGATGAAGTAATTTCAATAAGCGATAT
Source organism: Clostridia bacterium (assembly GCA_045536015.1). Classification (GTDB taxonomy): domain Bacteria; phylum Bacillota; class Clostridia; order Christensenellales; family QALW01; genus JAZSMS01. The sequence goes on along the minus strand of JAZSMS010000138.1, from coordinate 11,728 downwards.
CTATTTTCTTTTAATAAACGAAATGGAGCATTCCGAAAACGTTGCTTCCATTTCACAATCGGGAATGATAGGCATTGGCTGGGCATCCTCCGGTGGTGAAGCCACTGCGATTTTTAACGAAAACTATCTTGCCGCCGACGGAATAGAAAACGTTAACCGCGTTTTAGACCGCATAGAAAACGGACTTGCACCGCACCTTGAGTTTGTTGAGCTTAACGCTTGCACAGGCGGCTGCGTAGGCGGAGTTTTAACTATGCAGGATCCGTTTGTTGCGCGCGCAAGACTGCAATCGCTTAGAAGATACCTCCCCGTTTCGCAAAACTTTTTACAAAAGGGCGAAAATTATATTCCCGAAGATTATCTGTTTAACGATCTTCCCGAATACTACCCTATTTCGCGTCTTAGCGACAATATGGCAGAATCAATGCGTATGATGGCGGATATTCAATCGCTTCGCAAAACGCTTCCGGGAATAGACTGTGGTGCCTGCGGTGCGCCGACGTGTCGTGCTTTTGCAGAGGATGTAATTAAAAAGCAGATTTGCAAGGAAGATTGTCCGATAGCAAAAGTCCGTATGCAAAAAACGGAGGAAAAATGACAGTAAAAGATTTAACCTTGCTTGGCTTTAAAGCAATAAGTCTGCCAAGTGAAAACCGAGAGATAAGGGGCGCATATGTAGGCGACCTTTTAAGTTGGGTAATGGGCAGAGCAAAGGCAGACGATGCGTGGATAACTATAATGTCAAACGTAAACGTTTTAGCAGTTGCTTCGCTTGCAGACGTTGCGTGTGTTATATTGGCAGAAGGCGTTGCTTTTGATCAAGACTGCATAGATAAAGCCATTGAAAAAAATATAAACGTTTTAATTTCTGATATGCCGATATTTGAAACGGCAGTAGAAATAAGTAAAAATATATGAGCAGGTATTATTACGACTTGCATATTCATTCGTGCCTCTCGCCTTGCGGCGACGAGGATTCAACCCCAAACAACATTGCGGGCTACGCTACGCTTTGCGGACTTAATATAGTTGCTCTTTGCGACCATAACACCTTAAAAAACTGTCCCGCGTTTTTTGCGGCGGCAAAACGCTACGGCATAATAGCCGTTGCAGGTGTTGAACTTACAACAAGCGAAGACATACATATTATATTACTGTTTGAAGAGCTTTCGCGCGCGATGGAGTTTGATGCTTATCTTGATTCAAGAAGAATAAAGATAAAAAATAAGCCCGATATTTTCGGAAATCAGTATATTTTAGATGAAAATGACGAAATTATCGGCGAAGAAGAATTTTTACTTATAAATGCAACGGATATCTCTGCTTACGAGGTACCCGAGGTTGCAAAAAAATTCGGGGCTGTGTGCTATCCTGCGCACATTGACCGCGATGCAAATGGAATAATAGCCATTTTGGGTGATTTTCCGCGAGAAGATTTTTCTTGCTTTGAGTTGCACGATGCTTCTAAAGCAGAAGAATATATAAAAAAGTTTCATCTTGAAGATAAAAAAATGGTAGTTTCGTCCGATGCACATAATCTTTCAGATATGCGCGACAAGGAAAATTGGTTTGAACTTGATGATGAGCCATATTCAAGTGCATTGGTAAGAAAAAAACTTTTTGAGGTGCTTAGATGAAAGAATTATCCTTAAACATTCTTGATATAGCCGAAAATTCGGTAAAGGCTCGCGCAACGCTTATAGAGATTTTGCTTTATCAAACAGAAGATAAGCTTAAGCTTTCTATAATTGATAATGGGTGCGGAATGGATGAGGAAACCGTTAAAAGTGTTACTGACCCTTTTTATACAACGCGTACAACGCGTTCGGTAGGGCTTGGTATTCCGCTTTTAAAGCTTGCCGCCGAGCAAACGGAGGGCAGTTTTAAAATAAAGAGTACTCTTGGTCAGGGCACGGTAGTTGAAGCTGTTTTCAATACGCGTCATATTGACTTTACTCCGCTTGGAGATGTTACAGAGACAATAGTAACGCTTATTCAAGGTCATCCCGACAGGGACTTCTTCTTTCGACATACAAAAGGCAAAGAAGCAGTTGAGCTTGATACACGCGTGCTTAAAAGAGAACTTGAGGACGTTCCGCTTTCAAGCTACGAGGTTATTAAGTGGATAGAAGAATATATGCGCGAGCAATATGAAAATTTATAAAATTATTTAATTCATACAGAAAGGAAGTCTATTATGAAAACATTGGCAGAACTGCAAGCAATCAAGGACAAAATGAAGGACAAGGTCGTTCTCAGGGAAGGCGCAAACGAGATTCGTGTTGTTGTTGGTATGGCAACGTGCGGAATCGCAGCAGGTGCACGTCCCGTTCTTAACGCTTTTGTTGAGGGCGTAAGCAAGGAGGATCTTGAACAGAAGGTTACGGTTTCGCAAACCGGCTGCATAGGCATTTGTCAATTCGAGCCCGTTGTTGAGGTTCACGAGGCAGGTAAGGAAAAAATAACTTATGTAAAAATGACCGCTGAAAAAGCTAAAGAGGTCGTTGAAAAGCACTTAAAGGGCGGCAAGGTTGTTACCGAATACACAATCGCTGCCAATCAGTGATATAATACGGAGGTAAAATTATGATTCGTTCACATGTACTTATTTGTGGCGGTACCGGCTGTACATCTTCCGGAAGCAAAAAAATCCAGGATGCGTTTGTTGAAAATTTAACCGCAAAAGGCATTGCTGATGAGGTTAAAATCGTTCAGACAGGTTGCTTCGGTCTTTGCGCACTCGGTCCTGTTGTTATTATCTATCCCGAAGGTACCTTCTACAGCAAGGTTACGGTAGATGACGTTAAGGAAATTGTAGAAGAGCATCTTTTAAAGGGACGTATCGTAGATCGTCTTGCTTATACCGATACAGGTGATGAGGTTGTTGAGGGCAACGTTTCGCTTAACGATACCGCCTTCTACAAATCACAGAAGCGTGTTGTTTTGAGAAACTGCGGTGTTATCGACCCCGAAAACATTGAGGAATATATCGCAATGGACGGCTATGCCGCACTTGGTAAGGCTTTAACCGAAATGACCCCTGAGGAAGTTATTAAGGTTGTTTCCGATTCAGGTCTTCGCGGCCGTGGCGGCGGCGGTTTCCCCACCGGTAGAAAGTGGGCTTTAACTGCTCCTAACAAGGCAGACCAGAAGTACGTTGTATGTAATGCTGACGAGGGCGACCCCGGTGCATTTATGGACCGCTCGGTTTTAGAGGGTGACCCCCACTGCTTAATCGAGGCTATGGCTATCGCCGGTTATGCTATCGGTGCAACCATCGGTTACGTTTACGTTCGTGCTGAGTATCCTATCGCAGTTAGACGCTTGCAGATTGCTATTGACCAGGCAAGAGAGTACGGCCTTTTAGGTAAAAATATTTTCGGTACAGGCTTTGACTTTGACTTATATATCCGTCTCGGCGCAGGCGCTTTCGTTTGCGGTGAGGAAACTGCTCTTATGCGTTCAATCGAAGGCAAGCGCGGTGAGCCCCGTCCCAGACCTCCGTATCCCGCAGTCAAGGGTCTTTACAACAAGCCCACTGTTGAGAACAATGTTGAAACCTTTGCTAACGTTCCCCAGATTATCTTAAAGGGTGCTGATTGGTTTAGATCAATGGGTACTGAAAAGTCGCCCGGAACCAAGATTTTCGCTCTTGGCGGAAAGATTGAGCATACAGGTCTTGTTGAGGTTCCCATGGGTATTCCGCTTAGAGAGATTATCTACTCAATCGGTGGCGGTATTCCTAATGGAAAGGCATTTAAGGCAGTTCAGACCGGCGGTCCCTCGGGCGGATGCATTCCTGCTGAGCTTATTGATATTAAGGTTGACTACGATTCACTTACCGAAATCGGCTGTATGATGGGCTCGGGCGGTATGATCGTTATGGACGAAGATAACTGTATGGTTGACATCGCTAAGTTCTTCCTTGAGTTTATCGTTGATGAATCGTGCGGCAAGTGCACACCCTGCCGTATCGGTACCCGCCGTATGCTTGAGCTTTTAACCAAGATTACAGACGGTCGCGGAGAAGACGGTGACATCGAAAAGCTTGAAAGTCTTTGCAACACCATTAAGGCTTCATCGCTTTGCGGTCTTGGACAGACTGCTCCCAACCCCGTGCTTTCAACTATTCGTTTCTTCCGTAACGAATATGAGGATCATATCTATAACAAGCAGTGTACTGCACATTACTGCACTGCATTTAAGAAATACATCATCGATAAGGATAAGTGCATAGGCTGCGGTCTTTGCGCAAAGAACTGTCCTGTATCGGCTATTTCTAAGACTGACTACGTTGCCCCCGGACACAAGCTTCCTTCAATGGCAATTGATACTGATAAGTGTATCAAGTGCGGTGCTTGCGAAGCTGCATGTAAGTTCAAGGCAATTTACGTAGAATAATTGAGTGTAGGAGGAAAAAATAATGGAAAATAATATGATAACACTTACCATTGACGGTATTTCGGTTTCGGTTCCTGCAGGAACAACCGTTTTAGAAGCCGCAAGAGCAGCAAAAATAAATATCCCTACACTTTGCTACCTTAAGGGTATCAACCAGATCGGCGCTTGCCGTATTTGTATGGTTGAGGTTGAGGGCGCTCGTGGCTTATCGGCTGCTTGCGTGCTTCCCGCAGGCGAGGGCATGGTAGTTAAAACAAATACTCCCAAGCTTCGTCAGGTAAGAAAGGATAATTTAGAGCTTCTTTTATCAAACCACAATCGCGAGTGCACAACTTGCGTTCGTTCTGGATCGTGCGAGCTTCAGGCTCTTTCAAACGAGTATGGCATTTCGGGCATCACATACGAAGGTAGTAAGACCTTCTCGCCCAAGGATATTGATGACGTTTCGCCTTCAATCGTTCGCGATAATTCAAAATGTATTCACTGCCGTCGTTGTATCGCTGCTTGCCAGAACGTACAAAAGATTGGCGCTATCGGTATAAGCAAGCGTGGCTTTAAGTCAACCGTTGGTCCTGCATTTGGCTTATCACTTGCAGATTCGCCTTGCGTAAACTGCGGCCAGTGTATCGAGGCTTGCCCTGTTGGTGCAATTTACGAAAAGAGCGAGATCGACAAGGTATGGAAGGCTCTTGCAGATGAAGACAAGTTTGTTGTTGTTCAGCCTGCTCCTGCCGTACGTGCTTCTTTAGGCGAAGAATTTGGTCTTCCTATCGGAACAAACGTTACAGGCAAAATGGTTGCTTCAATGCGCCGTCTTGGCTTTGATAAGGTTTTTGATACCGACTTTGGTGCTGACCTTACCATTATGGAAGAGGGAACCGAGCTTTTGAACAGAATTAAAAACAACGGTGTTCTTCCTATGATCACATCGTGCTCGCCCGGATGGATTACCTACTGCGAAAAATTCTTCCCCGAGTTTATTTTCAATCTTTCGTCATGCAAATCGCCTCACGAAATGACAGGTGCTATTATTAAGTCGTACTATGCAAAGAAGAATAACATCGACCCCGAAAAAATCTTTGTTGTTTCGGTAATGCCCTGTACTGCTAAAAAGTACGAGGCAGCTCGTGAAGAACTTGTAACAAACGGTCTTCGCGACGTTGATGCAGTTTTAACCGTTAGAGAATACGCTAAGATGGTTAAGACCGCAGGTATTGATTTTGCACTTTTAGATGATGAAGATTTTGATAAGCTTTGCGGCGAATCAACCGGTGCTGCAGTAATCTTTGGTGCAACCGGCGGCGTTATGGAAGCTGCACTTCGTACAGTTTACGAGGTTTATACCGGCAAGACACTTGAAAAGCTTGATCTTCACGAGGTTCGTGGCTTTAGCGGCATTAAAGAGGCAGAGATTGACCTTGACGGCACAAAGATTACCGTTGCTATTGCACACGGAACGGGCAATGCCGAAAAGCTTTTAAAGGCTATTAAGGCAGGCAAGAAGAAATATACGTTTATTGAAATTATGTGCTGCCCCGGCGGCTGCGTAACGGGTGGTGGACAGCCCATTGTTAACGCAAAGCTTCAGGGTGCTGTAAACGTTAAGGCATTAAGAGCAAAGGTTCTCTATGATGAGGATGCTTCAAAGGCAAAGAGAAAGTCACACGAGAATCTTGAGGTTAAGGCTCTTTATGACGAGTTTCTTGGCGAGCCTAACGGACATCTTGCTCATGAGCTTCTTCATACAACCTATTCGGCAAAGAATAAGATAAATAAATAATTTAAAAGACCGACTTTTCAGTCGGTCTTTTGCTTTATAAAGATAAAAAAAGATGCGCAAAAATGCATCTTTTTATCTTATTCTTTATTCATATCCTTAAACGCCTGAATTAACGTTGCAAATTCTTCGTCAGATTCAATTTCTTCCAAAACAAGCTCGCCGTTTTCGATTGTGTAGGCAGAGGCAAATACGTTTATATTGCCGCGAGAATCCTTTTTGTCGTCAGTATACATTATATAGTCGCGGTCATAGTCCTCGCTATGACAGTCAAAAAGCGCGCGGCACTTGATTTTTTGCTTTCCGTTTTGTACAAAAAAGTATTTTTCTTCCATAAAATTAACCTCAAAAATTTTTATACCTATATAATATAATAACTGCGCAAAAAAATCAACAAAAAAGATGTTGAGTGTTTAGAAAGCGTGGGGCGGCAAAAAGATGCACAAAAACTAATATAGTTATATTGAAACAAAAATAATTTTATGATACAATGATAAAAAGAGGAGTAGTGTGTTTGTGAAAAAAACAGTTCTTGTTTTAGCAGTTTTGCTTGCTTTTGTTTTTACCTGTTGTGGAAAATCGCATAAGGAAGACGTGTTTGAGCTTGTTGAAAAAAAGTACGATAAGATATTAACGGCTTGCGAAAATAAAGATGTTGATTCGCTTATTGCTATTGACAAAATTACACAGGTTAAAGTTGTTGACGGATACGTTGTTGTCTTTTGCAAAGGAGTTGGCATTGCGCCGTCCTCACAAGACTATGGGTTTTATTACTCTAAGGACAATATTCCCGTTACTATAGATTGTAATCTTGAAATAGTTTGTAAGATAGACGCTTTAACGCCAAAGGGCAATGGCTTTAAATGTGTTGTAAGCGGCAATGAGTTTTATACCGAGCATATAAAAGGTAATATCTATTTTTATAGTACTGCCTATTGATATATTGCAGTTTATACAAAAAAGATGCACGAGCTTCGTGCATCTTTTTATTTAGCTAAAAGCTTTTTTAGCAACCGCAACCGTTATCGCAACCGTTATTACCCGAGTTGCCGCATCCGCAGCAGCAGATGATAAGAATTAAGATGATTATCCAGCAGCAATCTCCGCCACCCGAAAAGCCACCGCAGCCGCCTTTGTTATCACCACAGCAGAAGAGAATAATTAAAAGAATAATCAACCATGTACAATCGTTGCCGCATCCGCAGTCGTTTTTGAAGAATCCACCCATAATAAAACTCCTTTTTGAAAAAATTTGTAAGTGTTCTTACAGTTTTATAATATGTCTTTAGTAAAAAAGTTGTTACAGTTGGCGGGCAATACAAAATGCTTATACAATTTGTGCATAATGACAGTAGCGGCATTTTGGTATGCGTGGTACAATGATAAAAAATAATTAAGGAGGACTGTTTTTTATGGCAGGCGTTACTTTAAGACATATTTATAAGGTTTATCCCGGCGGCGTTACCGCTGTTAACGACTTCAACCTCGTTATCAAAGATAAAGAGTTCATCGTTTTAGTTGGACCCTCGGGTTGCGGAAAATCCACAACTCTTCGTATGATAGCAGGTCTTGAAGAAATCACCGAAGGTGAGCTTTTCATTGGCGACAAGCTTATGAACGATGTTGCTCCCAAGGACAGAGATATAGCAATGGTTTTCCAGAACTATGCTCTTTATCCCCACATGACCGTTTATGATAACATGGCTTTCGGTCTTAGACTTAGAAAAGTTCACAAGGGCGAAATTGACAAAAAGGTTAAAGAAGCCGCTAAGTCACTTGGTATCGAAGAATACTTGCAGCGTAAGCCCAAGGCTTTATCGGGCGGTCAGCGTCAGCGTGTTGCTTTAGGCCGTGCAATCGTTCGTGAGCCTATGGTTTTCCTTATGGACGAACCTCTTTCAAACCTTGACGCAAAGCTTCGTGTACAAATGCGTACCGAAATTACAAAGCTTCACAAAAAGTTAAACACCACCTTCATCTACGTTACCCACGACCAGACCGAAGCTATGACAATGGGTACCCGTATCGTTATAATGAAGGACGGCTTTATTCAGCAGGTTGATTCGCCTCAGAATCTTTACGATTATCCTTGCAATAAGTTCGTTGCAGGCTTTATCGGAACACCTCAGATGAACTTCTTTGATGCAACTTTAATCAAAGATGGCGACAAGGTTATTGCTCGCTTTGGCGAAAATAAGGTTACGCTTCCTGCTTCAAAGGTTGCAAAGCTTACTGACGAAAGCTATATCGGTAAGGACGTTACTCTTGGTATCCGTCCCGACGATATTCACGACGAGCAAGTATTTGTTGAAGCACATCCCGAAGCACAGGTTAAGGCGCACGTTGAGCTTTTAGAAAAGCTTGGTTACGAAACCTTAGTATATCTTGAGATGGACGGCAAAGAGGATAATGCTTGCGCACGTGTTAACCCCAGAAGCACAATTATGGCTGGTGATGACGTTATTCTTGCGTTTGATCCTAACAGAATTCAGCTCTTCGATAAGGATACCGAAGTAAGCATTCTTAACGTTTAATAAACATAAAAAGCCGCACTAAAAGTGCGGCTTTTTTTTAGGGAGAAAACAATGTTTAAAGATAGAGATGTAATTTGCTTTTATGGTGATAGTTTAATTGCCGCTGGCTTGACTATGGCAGAGGTTTTTCAAACAATTCGCAAAAAGGCAAACGTAAAATGCTACAATTGCGGAATTTCAGGTGCAACTACGGGGATAGGGGTAAAGTATTTGTATTCAAATTGTCTTATCTATAATCCCGAATATGTTGTTTTAAGCTATGGAATAAACGATATTGGCAGAACACTTCGTTCAAAAAATACAACTCTTTCGAAAGAAGAAGCAGAGTCGCGCATCGCAAGGCTTAAGCGTTATCATAAAGAAAATTATGAAATTCTTATTCAGGCAATAAAGGCGTTTGGCGCACAGCCTATTTTGGTAACTCCTACTCCGTACGACGAGTATAACGAGCATCCAAGTGAAAACTTAAAGGTGCAGGATGATTTAAGGGATATTATTAAAGAGCTTTGCGCTTTGGGCGAAAAGTATTCATGCCCGGTATTAAATACATTTGATACGTTAACCGAGCTTATTAAAACGCGCGTTATTCACGTTTCTGATAGAATTCACTTGAAAGATGAAGGTTATCACGCAGTAGCACAGGCAATTTTAAAGGAACTTGGCTATATTGACGCTTGCGATTTTGATTCGCGCTTTGAAATAGAGGAGTGGAACAAAGAACGGTTTGAAGCTGAACGCAAAGCCTCAAGAATGACCTACGTTGCATTTTGCGTTACAAACGCAGGCGGCAAGGCAGAAGCAAGCCTTGATCAAAAAAAGGCGTACGTTGCATCACTACTTGATAAGCTTGAAGATAAAAAAGGCGATATGGCACAAATGTACGAGTATTATTTGAAGTATGCCGATTTTTACGAAATGTGGCGCTCGGAAGCGTTAAGATTAACCGAATAAATAGAAAATAACCGTCATTTTTTTGATGGTTATTTTTTTGCTTTTTGGCGCAAAATACTATGTAAAGTATATTTTATTATATAAAAAATATCGTTTTTCAAATGCGTGCGCGTGCATAAGTTCGGTTTTGCCGAACTTTTTACACTTTTATCGAAAAATCTGAAAAATACAATATATTGTGTTTTTTATTATTGACAATATACAATATATGTAGTACAATATGTTCAGTTAAATTGAAAGGATATGCAAAAGTATGTATTCAGTATTAAAACGTGATGGGAAGATCGTTGGTTTTGATCTTCAAAAAATTAAAGACGCAATTACTCTTGCGTTTGACGCGTGCGAGCGTCAGTATCATCCCGATACAATCGACTTCCTTGTGCTTAAGGTTACTGCCGATTTTGAGCCTAAGGTACAGGAAAATCAAATTGCAGTTGAGGCTATTCAGGATAGCGTTGAGTCTGTTTTAATTAAAGCAGGCTACGACGATGTTGCAAAGGCTTACATTCTCTACCGTAAACAGAGAGAGAAGATTCGTAACCTTGGCGACACTTTGGTTGACTATAAAAAAATAGTAGACAGTTATCTTCAGGTTAGTGACTGGCGCGTTAAGGAGAACTCTACCGTAACGTATTCGGTAGGCGGTCTTATTTTATCAAACTCCGGCGCAGTTACCGCTAACTATTGGCTTTCGGAAATTTATGATGATGAAATTGGCAACGCACACCGTAATGCCGACCTTCACATTCACGATCTTTCTATGCTTACCGGCTACTGCGCAGGCTGGAGCTTAAAACAGCTTATTCAGGAAGGTCTTGGCGGCGTTCCCGGAAAAATTACGTCTTCGCCCGCATCGCACTTATCAACGCTTTGCAACCAGATGGTAAACTTCCTTGGTATTATGCAAAACGAATGGGCAGGCGCACAGGCATTCTCATCGTTTGATACTTATCTTGCACCCTTTGTTAAAGTAGATAATCTTAGCTATAAAGAAGTAAAACAGTGCATACAGTCGTTTATCTACGGCGTAAACACTCCTTCGCGTTGGGGAACACAGTCACCCTTTACAAACATTACTCTTGACTGGACCGTTCCTTCAGACCTTGCCGAGCTTAATGCTATCGTTGGCGGCAAGGAGATGGACTTTAAGTACAAAGACTGCAAAAAAGAAATGGATATGGTAAACAAGGCGTTTATCGAAATTATGATTGAAGGCGATGCTAACGGACGCGGCTTCCAGTATCCCATCCCCACATATTCCATTACACGCGACTTTGACTGGTCCGATACCGAAAACAACCGTCTTCTGTTTGAAATGACGGCTAAGTACGGCACACCATACTTCTCAAACTATATCAACAGTGATATGGAGCCCTCGGACGTTCGTTCAATGTGCTGCAGACTTCGTCTTGACCTTCGCGAGCTCCGCAAAAAGTCGGGCGGATTTTTCGGAAGCGGCGAAAGCACAGGTTCGGTTGGTGTTGTTACTATCAATATGCCCCGAATTGCATATCAGGCAAAGGATAAGGCAGATTTCTTTGCACGTCTTGATAAGCTTATGGATATTGCGGCACGCTCACTTAAGGTTAAGCGTACAGTTATAACAAAGCTTTTGGATAACGGACTTTATCCCTATACAAAGAGATATCTTGGTACGTTTAATAACCACTTCTCAACCATCGGTTTAGTTGGTATGAATGAGGTTGGTCTTAACGCAAACTGGATCAAAAAGGATATGACTCATAAAGAAACGCAAGACTTTACCGCGGAGGTTCTTAACCATATGCGCGAGCGACTTTCTGATTATCAGGAAGAATACGGCGATTTATACAACTTAGAAGCTACACCTGCAGAATCTACATCATATAGACTTGCAAAGCACGATGTAGAAAAATATCCTGACATTATTACAGCATCTGAAAAATCAGACGTTCCTTATTATACAAACAGCAGTCACTTGCCCGTTGGTTACACTGACGATATTTTCTCAGCATTAGATATTCAAGACGAGCTCCAGACACTTTACACATCAGGTACAGTTTTCCACGCATTCTTAGGCGAAAAG
>JAZSMS010000045.1:0-16027 GCA_045536015.1 Clostridia bacterium | reverse complement strand
CACCGAATATCGCACACTCTATAACTCCGCCGAGTGAATCACCGTCAGCTCTTGCCTCCTCAACCGCCTTTTCAAAAGCGACTGCAGACTCCTTATTATACACCGGAAAACGCGGGTCGATTTTCTTCATCTCCGAAAGTTCGGGATATGCCGTCGGAGCTTCGTCCGTAAGAGTTCCGATGCTTTTTATTCTTGCATATATCTCAATGCCCTTTTCTGCAAGTATCTGCTTTGCAATTCCGCCTGCTATACAAAGCGGTGCAGTAAGCCTGCCCGAAAAATGTCCGCCGCCGCAAACGTCCTGCGCGCCAAAATATTTTATCTGTGCAGTATAATCAGCGTGTGAGGGGCGCGGAACTGTTTTTAAATTTTCATAGTCCTGCGAGCGTGTGTTCTTATTGTAAATTACTGCCGAAATAGGCGCACCGCAGGTTTTATTATCAACTATTCCCGATAAAAATTCAGGCATGTCTGCTTCTTGCCTTGGAGTAGAATACTTGTTTTTACCGGGTGCTCTGCGCGCTAAAAATTTATTTAATTTTTGCGTATCAATCTCGTTATTGGCAGGAATGCCCTCTAAAACCATTCCTATCGCCTTTGAATGCGACTGTCCAAAAACCGTAAGTCGCAGATTTTCGCCGTAGCTACTACTCATTTTTTATGCCTCCAAAGAAGAAAAATCATTCCAGAATTCAGGGTACGATTTATCCGTACACTCTGCACCGGTTATTGTAACTTTGCCTTCGCAACAAACCGATAAAATTGCCGCGCTCATTGCTATACGGTGGTCGTTATAGCTTTCTGTCACTCCGCCCGAAAGCATAGGCTTGCCTTTTATTTTAAGTCCGTCATCGGTTACTTTTACGTCAGCACCTAACGCATCAAGCATTTTTGCTGTCGTTTCAAGGCGGTTGCTTTCTTTAAACTTAAGCCTTTGCGCATTGATTATATTGGTTTCGCCCTCGCTTACAGCCGCAACAACGCTTATTATCGGCACAAGATCAGGTATTTGTGAAGCATCTATCGTCTGCGCTTTTAAGGTGCCTCGTTTTACCCAAACAACTTCATCTTCAACCGTAATTTCGGCGCCAAAGCATTTAAGAACCTCTATAATTCTCTTATCGCCCTGCAAGGAATTTTCGTTAAGTCCTCTAACTCCGATAGGATAGTTTCCTATCGCGCCAAGGCACAAGAAAAATGCCGCCGAAGACCAATCGGCTTCAACTGCCTGATACTGTTTTGGATAGTACTGCTGGTTGCCCTTTATAAAGTACTTGTTTTCCCTTTTATCAAACTTAATTCCCGAATCAATTAATACCTGCTCAGTAAGTGCAATATAATCTTTTGATTCTATTTTGCCTTCAATAGTCAATGTGCTTGCACCATTTAAAAGCGGAAGCGCCATAAGCAAGCCCGAAATAAACTGCGATGAAACGTTACCGGGAATAATATAATCTCCCGGGGTTAATTTTCCAAAAGCGTAAATTTTATTATCTTCTTGCCGTATCTCTACTCCGTGCTTTACTAATTCGTCTATAAGGGGTTTAATAGGTCTTTTTGAAAGCTCACCATCTAAAACGAAGCAACCTTCACTTCTTACGCCAAGTGCACAAAAAACAGGAAGTAAAAGTCTAAGAGTAGTTCCGCTTTCATTAACACGCATAATTAAGTCACCGGGATCGCACTCGATAGGCGAAATATTTATTGTATTTTTATCAAATATGCTTATATTACCACCTATTGAATTGATAGTATTTATCGTGGCTATTACGTCTTTTGATATACCGTTTACCGTAATTTTATCATATCTGTCAACCATAAGTGCCGAGCTTATTATCATTCGGTGTGCAAGCGATTTTGATGACGGAGCATTAATTATTCCTTTTAAATTTTTGCTTTGTAACGTCTTAATCATTTTATTCCTCCGCAAATGAGCCATTTTTCAAGGTCTTGATTTTTTACCTTAACTATTTTGCACTCACCTATGTTATATGGAACTATAAGATTTACTTCATTTCCCGTTGCCTTTTTATCTGCCAGAATTTCGTTTATCAATTGCTTTGCCGAAAACTCGGTTTTTCTTTTTAAATTATATTTTTGCAAAATTCCCAAGATACTATCAAGCATTTTTTTATTCAAAAAGCCCTGCGCACAAGCACTTTTTGCAATTATTTCAATTCCCATTGCAACTGCTTGTCCGTGAAGTATTTTAAACTCCGAGCACGTTTCGATAGCATGACCTACCGTGTGGCCCAAATTTAAAAGCATTCGCTCACCAATATCAAATTCATCTTTTTGAACGATATCGCGCTTTGCACAAACGCATTGTTCAATTATTTCTTCCTCTTGCTCTGCCAAAGGCGTTTCCATCAGGCTTTTAAACATTTCTTTACTAAAGAGAATTGAATATTTTATAACCTCTGCCGCGCCACAGGCATACTGCTCGGGCGGAAGCGTTTTAAGCGTATCAATATCGCACAAAACAAGGTCTGGCTGATAAAATGCGCCCACCTGATTTTTACCGCCGTCTAAATCTATTGCGGTTTTTCCACCTACCGAAGAATCGACCGCCGCAAGCAACGTGGTAGGAACTTGCACAAAGCCTATCCCCCTTTGGTACGTTGCCGCCGCAAAGCCTGCAAGATCACCAACAACACCGCCACCAAGAGCAATAATGCTATCGGCGCGGGTTATGCGGTTTTTATACATTTTATCAAGCAGTTGTTTATAGGTATCTATATTTTTAGACTGTTCGCCATTAGCAAACACAAATTCTAAAACGTTATAGCCGCTTTTTTCAAGACTTTGCTTTAAAATATTACCGTATAATTCAAAGACGATATCATCCGAAACTATTACGGCATTTTTGCCCTTTGCAACCTCTTGCACGTATTCTGCCGCATTTGATAAAATTCCTGATGAAATTATTATATTGTATTTTTTTGACGCATTTACTTCGATTTTTTTCATTTTCCGTCAATTTCCTCTTTTTGCAATTTGCCCTCAAGCAAAAGCTGATACAGTTTTTCGCTGTCTTTTTGAATAATTGCTTGCTTATAATCGTTTAAATTATCAATAAGCGCATCAAGCTCGCGCGCAAGGTAATCACTATTATCTAAAAAAAGCTCGGTCCACATCTTAGGATTAAGCCATGCAACGCGTGTCATATCCTTATAACTTCCTGCCGAAAAGCCCTTATGAAGCTTTGCAGTAGGACTTTTTATATACGCACTTGAAACAACATGCGCTAATTGCGATGTAAATGCTATCATTTCGTCGTGCTTTTGCGCAGTAGTAACGCTTATACTGCCAAAGCCTGCAGGCGCAAGCAATTTTTTAATTTTATCTAAAAGGTTTATGTCATCAAATTTAGGCGGAACAATTACCATGGGTGCACCAACAAACAAATCAGACTTTGCATACTTAAAGCCCGAATATTGTGTTCCTGCCATCGGATGACCGCCTACAAACGTAAAGCCATATTCTTTTGCAATTTTTTCGCCCGCCGCAACAACCTCTCGTTTAATTCCGCAACAGTCAATAACAACAGTATCACTATTAAAAAATTCGGCATTATTTTTCATATATTCAATCGCTGCCTGCGGATAAACACACAGCAAAATAAGATCACAGGTCGGAATAGTGTTTTCGTTTAAATCACCATTAACCGCTTCGGTAATTTTGGCAAGCGCGCAGGTAGAAGCGTCAACGTCAAACGCTAAAACATTTTCGCCCGCAAGTGAATACGCCTTTGCAAGCGAGCCACCTATAAGACCAAGCCCTACTATTCCTACGGTCATAATATTGCCTTTCTAAGTGCGTCTATTTTTTTTGCAAGTGTAGCAAATTCCTCGGGTTTAAGTGACTGCGCACCATCGCAAAGAGCGTGGATAGGATCGTTATGAACCTCGATAATAAGTCCGTCAGCACCGCAAGCCGCAGCCGAAAGTGCCATAGGCGAAACCATACGTGACAAGCCCGTTGCGTGACTTGGGTCAACTATTACAGGAAGATGTGTAAGCTCGTGAAGCATAGGAACTGCGGCTAAATCAAGGGTGTTTCGCAAATAATCGCTATACGTTCTTATACCGCGCTCGCACAGAATAACATTTTCGTTTCCGCTTGCCATAATATATTCAGCACTCATAAGCAACTCTTTAAGCGTATTTGCAAGTCCACGCTTTAAAAGTATTGCTTTTTTTGTTTTTCCAAGCTCTTTTAAAAGGTCAAAGTTTTGCATATTTCTTGCGCCAACCTGCAAAACGTCAACATCGGCAAAAAGTTCTAAATCAGCAACGCTCATAATCTCGGTAACAATAGGAAGTCCCGTTTCTTTACGTGCTATCTTTAACATTTCTATGCCCTCACCCTTTAAGCCTTGGAAATCGTACGGTGAGGTTCTTGGCTTAAACGCACCACCGCGAAGCATTGTTGCGCCTGCTGCCTTAACAGCCTTTGCAACCTCAACTATCTGCTCTTCCGATTCAACCGAGCAAGGTCCTGCAATAAGCGCAAAATTGCCGCCGCCAATAAGCGTATCGCCAACTTTAACGATAGTGTCTTCAGGATGAAATTTTCTATTGCAGCACTTAAACGTCTCTGAAACACGTTTAACCGTGTCAACAATTTCAAGGCTTTCTACCAATTCGGTATCAACCTTTGTCGTATCACCTATAAGGCCAAGTACCGTCTGGTATTCGCCCTCGGAAATATGTATTCCAAGCCCCATACCCTTAAGCCATTCTATAAGCTGATCCTGCTTTTCCTTTTGGACGCCCGCCTTCATTACAACTATCATTTTTGTTCCTCCTTGAATTAAAAAAACGGCACAGAGGTCAATCTGTGCCGCAATAAAAATCACTTAAATTTATGCATCACAAACTAACCTTACTACAATCAATAGTAAAGTAAAAGTAAAAATAAGCGATGCTAAAAGTGTTTTTCATAATTTTTGCTCCATTTAAACTTTTATTATCGTGATAATATCACTAAACAAGCGTTTTGTCAACAATTTATTAAATTATTTTTCATAATCGTAAAAGCCTTTACCGGTTTTTTTACCGTAATAGCCTTTTTCGTACATACCTTTAATAAGATCATATCCCTTGGGTTTTTCACCGGTTGATTCATAACGGCGGTTCATAATATCATAAGTTAAGTCAATACCCGTTAAATCGTTTAAGCGGAACGGTCCCATAGGATGATTAAGTCCGTTCTCGCAGGCAATGTCAACCTCCTGAGGTGTGCAGTAGCCCTCTTGAACAAGCCAACGTGCCTCGTCATTTATTGCCGCAAGAATACGATTAACAACAAAACCGTCAATCTCTTTGTTTATCATAATAGGCTTTTTACCCGTTTTTGCCGCAAAATCATAAAGTGCCTGTGCAGTTTCACTTGAAACGTGCTCGCCGCGAACAACCTCAACTAATTTCATAACAAGCGCAGGGTTAAAGTAGTGAAGGTTTGCTAAACGCGAAGGATTAGAAATATCATTTGCAAATATCGAAGAAACAAGACGGCTTGAATTAGTGGCAATAATTGTATCCTCACGAACAAGTGCATCAACCTGCTTAAATACCTCGCGCTTGATATCCTCACGCTCGACTATTGCTTCAATAACAAGATCGCAATCTATAAGCGCTTCTTCTAAAGTTGCACAAACTTTAAATCTGCCTTTAATTTCTTCTACCTGCTCGGGCGTCATTCTGCCTTTTTCAATTCTGCCTGCAAGATAGCCTTCCTTCCATTTTTCAACGTCAGCACGAACAAGCTCGTTTGAATCAAAAACTGTTACCTCATAGGGATAAATTGCAGTATTAAGCGCAATCTGACGTCCCATTAGGCCTCCACCAATAACGCATACCTTTTTAATTTCCATCTTTTTTCTCCTTAATTATACTTTAATTTTTTGTCCGCCGCAGCAGAGAATAACATTACCCGTTACCCATGAAGAATCATCACTTGCCAAGAACGAAGCAACCGAAGCAACCTCACTTGGATCACCAAGACGCTGCATAGGAACAGAATTTATTTTTGCCTTTAAAATATCCTCGGGGATAGTCTTTAAAATATCGGTATCAATCATACCGGGAGCAATGCAGTTAACAGTAATATTTTTTCTACCGCACTCCATAGCAAGTGTACGGGTAAGACCCTCGATTGCTGATTTTGCAGCAGTATAGTTGCTCTGACCAATGTTACCAAGTGCCGAAACTGACGAAATATTTACTATCTTGCCGTAGCCTTGCTCACGCATTGCGCCAACAACCTCCTGACAGCAATAAAAAGTACCGTAAAAATGAACGTCCATAACAAGCTTTGCCTGTTCAATGCTCATTTTGTGGAACATAGCATCGCGGGTAATGCCCGCGTTGTTAACCAGAATATCTACTTTGCCAAACTTTTCATAAACCTTTTTAAAAGCTTCGTGAACTACTTCTTGTTTAGAAACGTCGCACTGAACCGAAATAACTTTCTCGCCGCTTGGATCAAACTCTTTTGCAGTTTTTTCGCCTAATTCGGCATCCATTTCTAAAATCGCAAGACCTGCAACACCGTCTTGTAAAAAACGTTTGGCAATCGCCTTACCTATGCCTTTTCCTGCGCCGGTTATAACTGCTATTTTGTTATCAAGTTTTCCCATATTATTTTACCTCTTTTCCTAAATAAACCGCACCGCTTTGTGCAAGTTTATCTATTTGTTCTTTTTTATAGCCTAATTGTGTTAAAACCTCTAAGGTATCTGCGCCTACCGAAGCGGTTATCTTGGTTTCAACCTCACCAACCGAATCCATTATTATTGGTGCCGAGGGCATCATTATGCTTTCGCCGCTTGGATATTCCATCTGGCGCATAAAGCCGTTTGCAATTGCCTGCTCGTCGGTTGCCGTTTCGCAAAAATGGTTCATCTTAACAACGGGAATATCAAATTCGCGCGCAAGGTCAAGCCACTCCTGTCTTGGCTTTTGCAAAAATGCATCCTGAAGAATATGTAAAATACCCAATATATTTTCAGGCTTAGATGACTCATCCTTATCCATATAACGCTTATCTTCAATAAGGTCGGGACGGCCTATCATATTGAATATCTTTGGTAAAAATGCCGCCGAACCGCCGTTTGCCATAAACAGCCATTCGTCATCTTTGCATTTATAAGTTCCCGTAATTCCGCCTGCCGAGCCGCCTGCCGAACGAGCACGGGGATATTCTCTTCCATCCGGAAGCTGTGTTGCAAGCTGCATTGTTCCAAATGTAAAAATTCCGTTTTGATATAAGCAGGAACGCACAAAATCACCCTTGCCGGTACGTTCTCTTCTGAAAAGCGCAGCACAAACCATTGCGCATAAGTTTGTTCCCGTAATAGTATCGCCTGCTGCTGAAGGTGGCATAAGCGGCTGATAGCCGTTATCGGTAAGTGCCATATCACGCAAGAAACCACTTCTTGTCCAGAATGCCGTTACATCGAATGCAGGTATGCTTGCTTCGGGTCCTTTTTCGCCATAGCCAAGCACAAGTGCATAAATAAGCTTTGGATATTTGTCCTTTACGTCTTCATACGAAATTCCAAGACGCTTTAGCGCTTCGGGACGGTTATTTGTAACAAACACGTCAGCCTCTGCTAAAAGCTTCCAGAAGATTTCCTTGCCCTCTTCGCTTTTCAAATCAAGTGCTATCATCTTTTTGCCCGAATTGTAAATATCAAAAATCGGGTTCATCTTATCTCCAAAGTGCTTAACGTTAAAGTTGCGTGCAGTTTCACGCCAGGCATCACCCTGGGCACGTTCAATTTTAATAACGGTTGCACCTAAATCGCCAAGCATTCTTGCACAAAACGGTGCGGCAACAAATGTTGTAAGATCTAAAACTTTTATTCCCTCAAGTGGCTTCATTTTATGCCTCCTAAAAATTAACTATTCAACATTATATTTTATAATTCAATCCACCTAATGTCAAGTTTAAAAACACTTAATCTAAAAATTTTTTACTCTTTTTGCGAAACGATTTGCTTTTTTTTTACACAAATAACAAAGATGATACTATACCTCCTTGTTTTTTGTTTCGTAGTTTCTTTTATCCATTGACATTATTCGTTTAATGTGCTATCCTAACAATGTTAAATTTTTATTAAAAGGAAGTGTTTTTATGAAGAATATCGTTATTGTTGACGGTGTAAGAACCCCATTTGGCCGCTTGGGCGGAGGCTTAAAGCAGTTTCATCCTGCTGACCTTGGTGCAATAGCCATAAAGGCATTACTTGACCGTACAAAAATTGACGTTAAAGAGATTGACGCCGTTTATTTCGGATCGGCAAACGGTGACGGAAGATGCCCTAACTTTGCACGCTTCGCCTCGCTTTCTGCAGGCCTTCCCTACGAAACATCTGCAGTCGCAGTTGAAATGCAGTGCGGAACCGCTATTGCTTGCTTAAACCAAGCAGCATATCGCATTTTAGCAGGTGATGCCGAATGTATTATCGTAGGCGGTGCAGAATCTTTCAGCCAGAGATACGTTAAATTTTCTACCTCGCAGGAGCCTTATAAAATGCTTGCTCCTACTGCATTTACAAGCAACCTTGCTCCTAATGCAGAAGATAATATGATAATGATTCAGATTTCTGACTTAATGGCACAAAAGTGGAACATTACTCGCGAAGAATGTGACGAATTTGCGCTTCGTAGCCAAACTCTTGCAAAGGCAGCACTTGATAGAGGCTTCTTTGACGATCAGATAATTCCCGTTGTTATTCCCGCAACAAAGAAAACACCTGAAGTTATCGTTTCGCAGGACGAGCATCCCCGCCCGCAAACCACTATGGAAGCTTTAGCAAAGCTTAGAGCAGTTAACGAAGGCGGTGTTTCTACTGCTGGTAACTCCTCAGGTAGAAACGACGGCGCTTCGGCTCTTTTAATTATGACCGAGGAAAAGGCAAACGAGCTTGGCTATAAGCCCATTGCTCGCTGGGTTGCAGGCGCAGACGTAGGCGTTGATCCCAAATTAATGGGTATCGGTCCTGCATATTCAAATATGAAAATATTAAACAAGCTTGGCTTAACGCCCAAGGATATTGACGTTTATGAGTGTAACGAAGCCTTTGCAGCACAAAACCTTGCAGTAATTCGCGAGATGGAAGCTTTAAGCGGCGAAAAGATCAATATGGATTCGTGGAACCCCAACGGCGGTGCTATCGCATTCGGACATCCCAATGCAGCTTCGGGCGGCAGAATTGCTATTGCGGCTATGCGTCACCTTGAAGATATTGGCGGAAAGCGTGCACTTATTTCTTCCTGCTGCGGCGGCGGAATTGGTGTTTCGGCATTACTTGAAAGAATGTAATCAGAATCTAATTAAAAAGAGAGTAATCATTACTCTCTTTTTTTATTTTAGATACCTCATCAAATTTTAATGTCTTAACTATATATTGGTATTTTTGTTGCTTTTTTTCTGATTTAATGCTACAATCATAAAAAATAAAGCGAGGTATAATATGCTATTAAGCCGAAATTCAAAAGCTTGGTCGCTTGAATATTTTCAAATACTTGCGCGCGCAGGTTGGCAAGCGATAGATATAAACGAAACCGAAGATTTTTCGCTTTTTTGTCAACCCACCGACGTGCAACTTAACTTTTTAAAAAGAGAAATAAACAACATTCTTCAAGCAGGTCTCGTCATTGGTCAGTGCCACGCACCAATGGTTGGCTCCTATGCAGGTGTTGATGATTCGGAATTAGATGCTAAAATAAACTGTATTGAACAAGCCGTTTTTACGGCGAGTAAATTAAATATTCCTTTTACGGTAGTGCATCCCTTAGTCTACAGCTGGTCTGCCCCCGACCCCAATCAAGATAAAACGTGGGAGAAAAATATAAAATATCTTTCGCGCATTTGCTCGCAAGCAGAAAACACCATTGTTTGCCTTGAAAATATGCCGCGCGAATTTGGTTTTATCAGAACCGCAAAGCAACAAAGGCAAATGCTTGTTGACGTTGGCAATAATCTTTGTGCATGCTTTGATACCGGTCACGCCGCAAGCACTCAGCAGACCGCAAGCAGTTTTTTTAATACGCTTGGCGATAAAATAAAGGTACTTCACGTGCACGATTCTCTTCCGGGAATAGACAAACATTATCTTCCCTATCTTGGTTCTTTTGATTGGAACGATTTTAAGCAGGCACTAAATAATTCCAATTATAAAGGTACGTTAAACAGCGAAAGTTCATTTTCTTCAAAGCTTCCTAAAGAAAATTTAGAATATTGGGAAAGCGTAGAAGTAAACGTATTTAAAAGCTTAATGAAATAAAAGGTTGCCTATGCAGCCTTTTTTAACTTTTTATTAACACTATTGACTTTTGGTATTTTTATACATACAATATTATGCATCAACAAAAAGTTAAGGGAGATATAAATGGATTTTCTTATTAATTTTTATTTTTACTTACAAGAAATTTCTATAGTTTCAATCATTTTGCGCCTTGTTCTTGCCGTAATTTTAGGCGGGCTTATAGGATTCGAGCGTGAACATCACGGCAGAGCTGCAGGACTTCGCACACATATTTTAGTTTGTTTGGGCTCGGCTATTGCAACGCTTATAGGGCACTATGCTTTTTCAAAGCTTGCCTTTGCGGGTGACCCGCTGAGAATAGGTGCACAGGTACTTTCGGGCATTGGTTTTTTGGGTGCCGGTACTATAATTTCAAGAGGTAGATTTCAAGTTACGGGGCTTACCACCGCTGCTTGCTTGTGGACAACTGCCGCAATAGGTCTTGCAATAGGCATAGGTTTTTATTCTGCCGCATTAATCGGTTGTGCACTTGTTG
Source organism: Clostridia bacterium (assembly GCA_045536015.1). Classification (GTDB taxonomy): domain Bacteria; phylum Bacillota; class Clostridia; order Christensenellales; family QALW01; genus JAZSMS01. The sequence goes on along the minus strand of JAZSMS010000045.1, from coordinate 5,213 downwards.
TGCTTACAATGGCGCTTTTAACCAAATTTGATGCAACCATAATAAGAAAAAGCCACAAACTGCGTGTTTATATGGAGATAAATGACGTTAACCGCGTAAACGAAATTACCGAAATGCTTACCGAAGTTTATAACGGTAAAAACACGCAAATAACGGGACCAAGAAGCACAATTCCGGGCAACTGTGGTATAGAAACAACAATCCACGTAACAAGCGAAGCAGACGGTAAAAACGTATTAAAAATGCTTAGTGAAAACGAATACGTTGTCTTTGCCTTACCTTCAATTTAAAATTAACAAAAATAAAAAGACCTCTTTAAGAGGTCTTTTTTATTATCATTTTGCTTAATAATAACTAAAGCTTTGCTCCAATGCATCTACAAGAACTGAAGGTGCACCCGCATCGCGCAATGCGTCAATAAGCTTTGTAAAATCGGCATATTCGCCAAATTCTTCGTTACTTACCACGTCGTTTATATTAGGCATTTCAATTTCTTTAGGTTCTACGTTTTGAGTTTCTAACTTAATATTGATAAGCTCTCCGTTTTTATCGTTCAAAGAAATCGTTTGCGTTGCTATTTCCTGCTGGCTAGAAAAAACAATTTCTACAGAATAATCACTTATGTCCATATTAAAGTTTTTCATAACTTGTTTTTGGGCTTCGTCCAAGAAATTTAAAGTGGCTCTGCCATTTAACGAACCGTCTTTTATCTTAGCAGAATCTAAAGATAAAATTACTTCAAGCAATTCTTTATTATCGTTTTCAATGGTAAAGTTCGCGTTAAACGCCTTGTTTTCGCGCGTTCCCTTTCCTGTTATCTTAACTTCATCCAAAACAACGCAAACAGCTACGTCTTTACCCTTTTTAACCGTTAAATAACCTAATTTTACGTCGTCTTCTTCTATTTCACGGCCAACAACATTGTGACGCGAATCTACGTATGTAATTACGGTTAAAGGCTTTATTGTTTTATCCTTTTTTAACTCCTTTAAGGCATCTGCCAGCCCGTCTTGATAATCTTCATAAACGTCCTTGTTCTTTTTAATATATCCTTCTTCTTTTAAAAAGGCGCTTATATCTTCAATATACTTTTTAATTGTTTCGTCCTTGCCAAGCTCGTTTAAAAGATTTTCCGTTATCTGCACGATTTCTTCTTTTTCGATAACAGTCTTTAATACCGTAAGTTCTTGCTCAATGCCTTCGATCTTTATTTTTTCCTTGGTCTTTTCGATGCCTTCAATATTGTCAATTAACAATGCGAAATACTTATCAATAAGTTCTTTTACTTCCTCTTCTTCAGGAAGAATTTTATTAAATTCTTCGTTGTTTATAAGTCTTGAAGCATCTTTAGTATCGCCTTCTTCATTTTCACTTATCGTATATTTATCAATCAAATTGGGCAGGGACTTATATACGTGTTGCTTTTTGTTGTCAACAATTGTTTTTACACCTACTATTTCGGTATCCGAAAGCATAAGCATCATTTCAACTAAGCTTTTATCACCGCTGTTATTTAAAAGCGTATTAATGCTTATCTTTTTTAGCCAGTCAAAATCAAGCCCTGCGCCTGCTTCTTTTTCAAGCAAAGTAATAATTTCGTCTCCAAGCTTTATATCCATATTAACTTGTGTTGCAGAATCTGTTTTTTCAGCGTTTTTATATTCACCAAAAGCACTTGAAAGTTTTTTTGAATATGCGCTTGCACTGTTTTTTTCAATAAATTCAAAATATTCCTGCGGTGTTCCAAAGTTTTGCAAGGCTATTCCTTTAATATCTTTAAAGAATACACCTGCCATTATTCCCATTATAGCCAGAACGGCAACTATCGGAATAATAATTTTTGCTAATTTGCATTTCTTTTTTTTAGGCTGTATGTTTTGCGTATCAACTGTTTGCTCTTGAATTATAGTATTGTTTTCCATCTTTTTGCCTCCGTTTAATCGTTTATTTTTTAGTCGCCAATACCAATATAGAAATATTCAAACTATTTCTACAATAAAATTTTATCATATATATCAGGGGATGTCAATATTCCTTAAAATTCCATTTTTTAGAAGTTTAATTTTTCGACATTTTTCATTTTAGTATTGCAATTTGAATTTTACGGTGTTATAATAAAGCATATTAATTTTGGGAGGTAAATTATCATGTTTTGTCCTAACTGTGGTTCACAACTTGTTGACGGCGCGGCATTTTGCTCCTCTTGCGGCGCAAACGTAGCAGCACCCGTTCAACAGCCTGCACAACCTACCGTTGATTTTCAGGCACAAAAAAACGCTATCCGTCAAAGCGAAATGACGGCTCTTGCAAACGCGCTTGACTACTTTAATCAAAAAAGATCAGAATTTGAAGAATATGACCTCGTTTGCGAACTTGTTGCCGACTTTGCCCGCGGTGCTAAAAGCGCCCTTTTGGTTTGGGGTTGCATTATAACTACCTTTGGTCTTTTCGGACTTCTTTCGGGTGAAGCTTTCCTTGGCTTTTTATTAGCACTTATCCTTCCCGGTGCCGCAATGATAGTAGGCGGTATTTTAATGAAGGTTAATAACCGAAAAAAATACGAATACTTCCAAAACGAATATTCGCGTCTTTCGCAAGAGCTTTATACACACTATATTAACTATCCTAACTGCCCCGTTGGTCCCGAATACGCCAATCCCGAAATTCTTGAAATTATAATGGGCATACTTCAATCGGGCAGAGCAGATACTATTAAAGAAAGCATCAATCTTGCCATAAGAGAAGCTAACGAAGCAGAAGTAAACGAATATCTTGAAATGATTGAGCAAAACACAGCCGCAATCAATGCACAGACAAAGGTTGCCGCAGTTTTTGCAGCCGCAAACTATTTTAAGTAATATTTATATAAACAGTTAAACCCCTTGCAATTTAGCAAGGGGTTTTTATCTTTAAAATTATTTGTTTACGCTTTTAACAGCAAATTTATTTTTATTGTATAAGCGCATAATAACGCCGGTTACAATCGCGATAAGCACCAAAATGCCTATAGCGAGCAATATAATCTGCCTTGCCGTAAAGCCAAACAGTTTTCTTGGTCCCGTAGAAACGTAGTCAATTTTTTCAAGTCTTGCAATAGCTCCAAACGGATCAGCAGCTTCGTCAGGAATAATAACGTTTTCCTTGCTTGCATTAGGAACGTTTAACGCAACTATGTATTCTGTATTTTTATTTATCGACGAAACGTAAAAATGTGCATTTGAATTGCCGTCTACAACCGTTGCCTGAAGCATTGTCAGCCTGCCCAGCCAATCCTTTTGATATAAAAATGCAGTTGTGTTTGCCGCATCCTCGGGCAAGGTTATAACAACGCTTGTGTTGATTTCGGAATTTTGGTCAAACTTAACCTGATAGCAATCTTCGGTACCCAATTTTTCGGTTGTTTTTTGAGTCGCCTCGCCTAAAACAAACGAAACCGTTACGTCCTGCTTTATATTATCACGTTCAAGCACACTGCAATCAATACACCAAACGCTTCCGCTTGAATCAACCACCTCAACCGTCATTTTTCTGCCTGCAAGCTCCTTTAAAAAGTACTTGTTTACAGAATTTGTGTTTTTAAGGTAAAGGGTAAGCTTTAATTGTTCAAGCTTTCCATCAAGCGAATAATCGTTATTTATATCCAAAAGTGCTTTTCTTATGGCTTCTGTCGCTTCTGTCCAACCGTCATTGCCATCAACGGTCATCGTTATTTTAACATTATATTTGCCATTTTGCCCCTGAACAATAGAAAATTTAACCTCTGAAACAATCGTTACGTTTTCTTCAATTTTAACGGTTGTATTTGTTTGCGAAACAAAATTGCCGTCATCGTCGTTTTCTACCTTAGAGGTCTGCGTGCTTTCGTCCATACTTCCGTATGAAACAAACCCGCTGTTTTCAAAGTTAGGAACGTCTTTAGAAAGTTGATTTCTTATATCGTTTGCCGCATCATTATTTCCCGAATACGAAACTGTATAAAGCTGATCGCATCTTTTAAACGCATAATCACCAAGCTCGGTAACCGTTTCGGGCAACTTTATTTGCGCAAGATTCTGACATCCGTAAAAGCACCACTCGGGAATAGACGTAATATTTTTTGTATTTATCTCTACTCTTATAAGATTTTCGCAATAGGCAAAAGCCTGCGCACCAATAACCTTTACGTTTTGTGGAATAACAATGCTTGTAATATTGCGGCAAAGATAAAATGCTTTTTCCGAAATTGTCTCTAAAGAATCGGGCAATGAAATAGCTTCGATTTTTTCACAATTATAAAACGCACTTTTGCCTATAAACGTTAAGTTGTCTGAAATGTCTACAAGCCTAAGTGACGTGCAGTTGTAAAACGCCTTTTCGTAAATATTTTGCACCTTATCAGGAATAGAAATTGCTTTAATAGCGGTGCAATTAAAAAACGCAAAGCTGCCTATCGAGGTAATATCCTTTGAAAGAATAACCGTATTTATTTTTTGGCTGTAATCTTTCCAAGGCGCACTTTCTACCTCGTTATAATTTTGCATATCGCCGCTTCCGCTGACAGTAAGCGTTCCTGCCGAAAACGTCCACGTTAAGTTTTCGCCGCAGCTACCGCTGTTTTCAGCCGCAAGAGCAGTAACGCCAAGTGCCGAAAAAAGCAGTGTAAATATAGCAATAAAGCTTACAATCAGCACTATATTAACTTTTTTGTGGCACATGGTGGTCACTCCTTAAATTATTTCTTCTTTTTAATATAAACAATAGTAAAACTCCAACAAGAACCATAAACAAGCAATTATATGCAACGTAAGAAATGCCTATAAAAAGCTTTTCGTTATCATGTAAAAACTCTGTAAAAAACCTTACCGTACCATACATTATTAACATTAACGGCATTAAAAAGCCTTTTGAAACAGAGTTTTGCTTTTTAAACACTATCATTAAAATTATTATTATAGCGATAGTAAGCAGCGATTCTAACAACTGAACAGGAAAAACTTTGGTGCTCAATGATACATTATAAATACCAAAGCTACATTCATATCCATAACAGCATCCGGGAAAAATACAGGCAAATCGGCAAACGGCATGAGCAACCATAGGCGGAAAAGCTAAAAAATCTAGCACGTTGCCATAGTCTTTTCTAAAAACAAAACTTAATAAAAGGGCTAATATTGGAATAAAGGCAAACGAATCCGCCATATTCCTTTCTCCAAAGCTTGTAAAACCCGTTCCTG
>JAZSMS010000025.1:0-9510 GCA_045536015.1 Clostridia bacterium | reverse complement strand
TTGGCGTCTTTATAAGGCGACCTGCCTTATTTCATCCTCCGCGCCCAAATCTGCTCAAAATTGAGCCGTTTTAGGTCGGAGATTTTAAAATGATAAAATTTTTGTTTTAACAAGGAAAAGCCCGCAGGTAATATAGGCAATATTATCAAGGGCTTTGACACAGTTAAAACGTAAATTTTACATGTTAAAACTGATTCAAGTTACAATGGTTTGGCTACGCGTTCAATGCGCAAAGGCTTTCTTCTTCGTGTGTATTTGGCGCCGAGTGGGGAAGATAGATGCTCACTGAATCTGCGCGATAAATCGGTGGTTATTCCGGTATAAAGCGAGTTATCTTCGCACCTAACAATATATATAAAATACTTCATAGCGTTAATTATAACGCAAAACAATTTATTTGGCAATAATAGAAATAAAGCGACAGTATTTTTTGTTGCAAAACACTTTATAACACGATAAAATTTAATTGAGGTGATAAAATTTGTTTGTGGCACAAACGTCAGAATTGCTTTCGCTTTTAGGAATGAGTGCAAAGGGTAAGGGTTACCACTTTGTTAGGTGTGCGATCGAAAATATTTTAACGTATCAGTATCAGCCTAAAATTTTAACCGTGTATCAGTTTGTTGCAAAAAATTATCAAACAAACGTGCCCTGCGTAGAGAGAAATATCCGCTATGCAATCGAGCGCACGTGGGAATGTGGTAATTTAAAAAATATTTACCTTATTTTTGGTTATACGGTAAACCCCGAAAAAGGAAAACCAACAAATTCGGAATTTTTGTTTATGCTTGCCGAAAAAATAAAGATGAATACTAAAAAAGATGCCTGAATACCCTTTATTTAAAGGGGGCATTTTAAATGAGGGAAAGAAAAATAAGGCTTGCGTTGATTGCCTTGCTCGCACTTGTTGGTTTTTTTACGGGCTTAAATTATTTTTCGCAAAATCCCTTGGAAGAAATAAAAGGCTGTTTTGAATTTGGTTTTGCCGCATTAATGTGCGCAGAGGAATTTTCTAAAAGCGTAAAAGCGCTTGTGCTTGATGCGGTAAAAAACTTTTTGCTTTTATTCTCGGGTGCTTTTTTGTTTATTTTTATTCCGCTTACGCTTTTTAGCCTGTTTTCGCTTAATTTTAAAATGGGAGTTTTTTTAGCGTGCGTTGCAAAGACTCTTGCATTTAAAGGCGTTGTCGAAATAATTTTTGTAGTTTTGCTTTGTGCTTTTGTTTTTGCTTCTTCCGTAAGCTTAGCTTTTTTTGTAATAGAAAAAAATTTGCAGTTCAGACAAAAACGGCGTTTTGATTATCTTGACGGAATTTTTATTTTTAAAAGTATAGGCTTTTTAACTGCGTTTATTTTAATTATTCTCCTTTTTCTGCTTGGCTGCAGATTTACAAATAACAGTATTTTTGGATTTTTTAACACGTATTTATAAAAAATAACAAAATATAATCTCCTTTTTGTGCAAAAAATATCAGTTGCAGAAAGGAGGTTTTTTGTTAATGAAAAAATTTTTATGCGTTTTAATTGCGCTTGCTTGTTTTGTTTTTCCAATAAGTGCATTTGCTCAAAATGAAGAAATATCAGTTTTAGCACCTTCGGGAATTTTGGTTGACACTTCCGGTAGAGTTCTTTACGAAAAAAACGCCGATGATAAGATGCCTATTGCAAGTGTAACGAAGGTTATGACTTTAAATCTCGTCTTTGACGCGATAGAAAGCGGAAATTTGAAGTTGGACGAAAAAGTAACGGTTTCGCAATATGCCGCGTCGATGGGCGGATCGCAGGTGTTTATTGATGCAGGGTATGAATATCTGGTAAGCGATTTAATAAAATCGGTAATCATTGCTTCGGCAAATGATGCGTCGGTTGCGCTTGCCGAGCGTGTTTCGGGCAGTGCGGAAACGTTTGTTGCAAAGATGAATGCAAAGGCAAAAGAGCTTGGTATGCAAAACACTTGCTTTAAAAATTGCACGGGTCTTCCTGCAAATGATCAGTATTCAACTGCAAGGGACGTATCTATAATGTCTCGTGAACTTTTAACGCACGAGGCTTATTTTACCTGGAGCAATATCTGGATGGATAAGCTTATGCACGAAAAAGACGGACGAGTAACCGAACTTGTTAACACCAATAAACTTATCCGCTCGCTTGCAGGCTGCGACGGCTTAAAGACGGGCTCTACAAGCGAAGCAGGATTTTGTATTACAACTACTGCAAAGCGCGGCGAGCAGAGGCTTATTTCGGTTGTGCTTGGCGGTGAAACAAGCGCTTCGAGGTTTTCGGACGCAGCAAAGCTTATAAATTACGGCTTTGCAAACTTTGAAAGTAAACCGATAGTAGTTTCGGGACAAACGCAAAAAGAAACCGTTAAGCTTTTAAAGGGTTGTGAAGATCAAGTAGAGCTTATTGCTCTTTCGGGAGTAAATGCAGTAGTTAAAAACGATGGAAGCGATAAGGTAGAAATAGCGGTAGAATTACCCGAGCAGGTAGAAGCGCCGATAACAAGCGGTCAGGTAATAGGGTATAAACGCGTGTTTGTAAACGGAGAAGAAATAGCACAAATCCCGCTTGCAGCAAGCAAAGATTACCGCAGAGCAACATTTATAGATAAACTTAAGGGGATACTGAATATAGATAAATAAAACTTTACTATTTTGTCAAGTTGTGGTATCATATATCAAGTGAGGTATATGACTATGAGATTGCATAATAGTATGGATATAAATGAAAAAGGACACTTAATGATAAGCGGCTGTGATACTGTTGAGCTTGCAAAGCAGTACTCTACGCCGCTTTATGTCGTTGATGAAAATCTTTTGCGCGCGCGTTGCCGCGAGATTAAATCGGCGATGAATAAATATTTTGATAAAAACCGAGTAATGTACGCTTCTAAAGCGCTTAACACAAAGGCAATTTTAAAAATTTGTGCGCAAGAGGGGTTGGGCATTGATACCGTTTCGGCAGGTGAGCTTTATACCGCACTTTCGGCAGGAATAAAACCAGAGATGATTGAACTTCACGGTAACAGTAAAAGTGAAGAAGAGATTGTAATGGCGGTAGAAAATCAGATTTATATGATTATTGCCGATAGTTTTGAAGAGCTTGAGCTTATTGAAGAAGTTTGCCAAAAGCTTGGTAAAAAAATCAAGGTTTCTATAAGGCTCAGACCCAACATTGATATTCACGCGCACGAGGCGGTTCAGACTGCAAAAATGGACTGCAAGTTTGGCTTTGGTATTATCGACGGTCAGGCACTTGCGGCGGCAAAGATAATTGCACAAAGCAAAAATATGATTCTTCACGGAATTCATTGCCATATCGGTTCACAAATATTTGAAGAAGAACCGTTTAGAGAACTTGTCGAGCATCTTGTTTTGTTTGCGCTTGAGATAAAAAAAGAAACCGGTGTTACCGTAAGCGAGTTTAACTGTGGCGGCGGCTACGGCGTTTATTATACCGAAAAGGATACGCCCATTCCGGTTGAGAGATTTGTTTCGCTTATCGCTTTAAGCTTAAAAAAGCTTTGCAAAAAGGCAGATTTTCCGCTTCCTATCGTTTCGGTTGAGCCGGGAAGATTTATTATCGGCGAGGCAGGTACTACGCTTTACACTGTTAATTCAATTAAAGAAATTAAAGACGTTCGTACCTACTGCAACGTTGATGGCGGAATGTTTGAAAATATCCGTACTGCACTTTATCAGGCAGAGTACACCGCAGTTTGCGCAAACAAGATAAATGAAGAACATTTATATCCCGTTTCTATTGCGGGTAAATGTTGCGAATCGGGCGATATGATAACCTGGAATACGCCTATGCCAAAGCTACAAAAAGGCGATACCTTGGCAGTTTTAACTACAGGCGCTTATAACTATTCTATGGCAAGCAATTATAACCGAAATGCCGTGCCTGCACTTGTGCTTGTCAATAACGGAAAAAGTGCACTCGCGGTTAAAAGGCAAACTTACGAATATATAACGGCGAATGACGTTATTCCTGAATACTTAAAATAGGTGATAAAATGATTTGGGATCTTTTTTATTCTAAAAATATCTATGTCGATTTATTGGCGCTTTTAATATCTATTCCTGCGCTTTTATTCTCATTATCGTGCCACGAATATGCGCACGGCTTTGCGGCTTATAAGCAGGGTGACCACATGGCAAAAAGCCTTGGAAGGTTGTCACTTAACCCGTTTAGGCATATTGACCCCTTGGGTACACTTGCAATGCTTTTGGTTGGCTTTGGTTGGGCAAAACCCGTGCCGATTAACCCAAGCAACTTTAAAAACGGTAAAAAGAGTATGCTTATCGTTTCGCTTGCAGGCGTAATAACTAATATGTTTTTGGCACTTATTGCGGCATTTTTATTGTATTTTATAAGATATGTAATTCCGTTTGAACTTTGGTACAGTAGTGATGGTTTGTATTTCATATATTTAATTTTGTATCAAATATTAAACTATCTTGTTATGCTTAACTGTGCGCTTGCAATATTCAACTTAATGCCGGTTCCGCCGCTTGATGGATATAACGTAGTAAAGACGCTTGTTGCAAACCATAGAAATATGAATTTTTTCTGGAACGTAGAGCGCTACCAGACTTATATATTGATAGGCTTCTTGCTTATTAGCAACCGTCTTTATATTATTGATGGGCTTGTTAATAAATTTCAAACGCTTTTATTCAATTTGATGGATATGATTTTTTCTGCGTTTATTTAGAAAGGTAAAAAAATGGAACTGCAATTAAAGCTCAACCAATTTGAAGGCCCGCTTGACTTGCTTTTACACCTGCTTGATAAGGACCAGATAGATATTCAGGATATATTTATATCGGATATAACTGAGCAATATCTTGCCTACGTTGCCGATATTACTCAGCTTGATATGGAAAACGCAAGCGAGTTTTTAGTTGTTGCGGCACAGCTTTTAGAAATTAAATCACGTTCGCTTTTACCCAAGCCCGCGCCGCTTGAAGAAGGTGAAGAAGACCCCGAAGAAGCATTTAAGCGCCGCTTGGCAGAATACAAACTGTTTAAAGAGGCATCGCAGGAGCTTCAGCACAAGGAAGAAGAAAATCTTGGTGTATATTACAAATTGCCTGAAGAAATTCATTTAGATGCGCGAATTGAGCTTGAGGATATGCACCTTGATGCACTTATGGATGCATTTAAAGAGGTTCTTAAACGCGTAGAAAGCAAAAACGCACCGCAAAAAAGCCGTGATATTGCTCGTGACAGATATACCGTTAAGGGCAAAATGTCGCACATTCGCCGCCGCTTAGCAAGTAAAAAAGAAGTTTCGTTTTTTGAGCTTTTTGAAGACGACGGAAACAAAAGCGAGGTTGTTACAACCTTTGCGGCAATGCTTGAATTATGGAAAAACAGATTTTTAAACTTAGAACAAAAAGAAGCTTTTGGAGATATACGCGTTTGCCTTAACGTTGAAGGTGAAAATAATTCAAATGATAACGGAGAACAAGTAGATGAATATTGAAAAACTTGCGTCTATTGTAGAAACGCTTACGTTTTTAGTGGGCGAGCCGCTTGATAAAGAGGATATAAAAAAAGTTACGGGCGCAACCGAGCTTGAATTAAACGAGGCCTGCATTGCATTGCGCGCAAAGTATTCTTCGCAAAGCGGAATTTTGATAAAGGAGTTTGGTACAAAAATTCAGCTTTGCACCAATCCCGAAAATGCCCAGTACGTTGAAGAATTATTAAACCCAATTCAAAGAAAAACTCTTTCGCAGTCGGCGCTTGAGGTGCTTTCAATAATTGCTTACCGCCAGCCTATAACGCGCGGTGAGATAGAGCAAATACGCGGCGTAAAGTGCGACTATTCGGTTATGAGTCTTAAACAAAAAGGCTTAATTCGAGAGATGGGGCATAAGGACGTTATCGGAAGACCTATGCTCTTTGGCACAACTGATTTATTCCTTCGCCATTTTGGACTTTCTTCGCTTGACGATCTTCCAATGCAGGAAGATTTAGAAATTTTAGAGCTTGGCGGCTTTGTTGAGGATAAGTCACAACAGCTAGAGCTTCCTATCGAGCAGGAAATTATAGAGCAAACTGACGAAAAAAACGAATAATAAAAAAAGTAGTTTACAATAATTTACATATATGTTATAATCCCCGTATATGTGGAACTTTGTTCTCGGTTTGCACGCTTCCTCGGCGGCTTACTGTGAATACAAGCGATTTTGCATAAATAAAATAGGAGGAAAAATTCTGATGGATAAGGTTTTAAAGTCTGAGATAATTGCAGCCAATAAGCTTCATGACACCGACACAGGCTCTCCTGAGGTTCAGATCGCACTTCTTACTGAGCGTATCAATCACTTAAACGAGCATCTTGCTACGCATAAGAAAGATCATCACAGCCGCAGAGGTCTTCTTACCATGGTTGGTCAGAGAAGAGGTCTTTTGGCATATCTTAAGAAAACTGATATCGAAAGATACAGAGCTATCATTAAGAAGCTTGGCTTAAGAAAGTAATTATAAAAAGCGGATGGGGAAAGCTATCCGCTTTTTTCCACTTTGTTAGTTTCATACCTTTTGGGGTATTTTAATATTGTTATTATTTTAAAAGGAGTATATATAAATGGAATTTAAGCAATTCAAAACGACATATGCCGGCAGAGAATTAACTGTTGAAACCGGCAAATACTGCGGACAGACAAACGGTTCGTGTGTAGTTCGTTGCGGCGATACGGTTGTTATGGTATCGGCAACAATGTCAAAGCAGCCCAGAGATGGAATGGATTTCTTCCCCCTGAGCGTAGAGTTTGAAGAAAAACAGTATTCGGTTGGTAAAATCCCCGGTGGTTTTATTCGCAGAGAAGGAAAGGCAAGCGAAAAGGCAATTTTAACCTCGCGTTTAATTGACAGACCTATCCGTCCGCTCTTTCCCAAGGGACTTTTTAACGATGTGCAGATAGTTGCTACTTGCCTCTCGGTTGACCTTGATAATATGCCCGACGTGCTTGCTATGATTGGCTCGTCATTTGCGCTTACTATCTCGGACATCCCCTTTGCAGGACCTACCGGTTCTATAACAGTTGGCCTTATCGGTGATGAGTATATTTTAAATCCCACCAAGGCACAAAGAGAAGAATCAAGACTTCACCTTACGGTTTCGGGTACAAAAGATGCCGTTATGATGGTTGAAGCAGGTGCAAACGAAGTTACCGAGGCAGAAATGCTTGAAGGTATTATGGTTGCACACGAAGAAATTAAAAAGATCGTTGCATGGCAGGAAGAGGTTCAAAAGGAAATTGGCAAGGAAAAGGTTCAGATCGAGCTTTACCACGTTCCTGAGGATATTGATGCCGCAGTACGCGAATATGCTTACGATAAAATCGTTTGGGTTATGGAAACCTTTGACCGTCACGAGCGTGAAATTCGCGAAGAGCAGGCAGAGGCAGAGGTTCAGGAGCATTTTGCCGAAATTTATCCTGATTCGCGCAGATATATTTCAGATTCGCTTTATTACCTTAAAAAAGAGGTTATGCGCAATAAGATACTTGACGAAGGTATCCGTCCTGACGGACGCGGCGAAAAGGATATCCGCCACATTTGGTGCGAGGTTGGTATGTTCCCGCGCACACACGGCTCGGCTTGCTTTACACGCGGTCAGTCGCAGGCTGTTACGCTTACAACACTTGGCCCCTTAAGCGATACACAAGAGCTTGACGGTATTGATGGCGAAACCGAAAAGAGATATATGCATCAGTACAATATGCCCGGATATGCAACGGGTGAGCCCAAGCCTCTTCGCGCTCCCGGAAGACGTGAAATCGGTCACGGTGCACTTGCAGAGCGTTCGCTTGAGCCCGTTATTCCTTCGGCAGAAGAGTTCCCCTATGCAATAAGAGTTGTATCCGAAATCGTTTCGTCAAACGGTTCAACCTCAATGGCTTCGGTTTGCGGTTCAACACTTTCGCTTATGGATGCAGGTGTTCCGATTTCTGCTCCCGTAGCAGGTGCCGCAATGGGTCTTATTAAGGATACGCGTGAAGGCTCGGACAAGGTTGCAGTTTTAACCGATATTCAGGGTCTTGAAGACTTCCTTGGCGATATGGACTTTAAGGTAGCAGGTACCGCAAAGGGTATTACCGCTATTCAGATGGATATTAAAATTAAGGGCATAGACAAGCCTATCTTAGAGCGTGCTTTAGCACAGGCTAAAGAAGCAAGAATGCATATTATGGGCAAAATGCTTGAAACACTTCCTGCATCGCGCGAAGAAGTTTCCCAGTATGCACCCAAGACAATAACCTTTAAGATTGACGTTGATAAGATCCGTGAGGTTATTGGTACAGGCGGTAAGGTAATTAACGGAATTATTGCCGAAACAGGCGTTAAGATTGATATTGACGACGACGGAACAGTTGTTATCTATGCAGTTGATGCTGCTTCGGGCAATGCTGCTAAGAAGATGATTGACGATATCGTTAAAGAAATCGAAGTAGGCGAGACATATTACGGAACAGTAACTCGCATTATGGACTTTGGTGCTTTTGTTGAGTTGCTTCCCGGTAAAGAAGGTCTTTGCCGCATAGGCGAGCTTGATAACAAGTTTGTTAAAAAGGTAACTGATGTTGCTAACGTTGGTGATAAGATTATGGTTCGTGTTATCGAAATTGACGATAAGGGCAGAATAAACTTATCGCGCAAAGCTCTTTTACCTAAAGAGGAAAAGAAAGAAGAACAAACTGAAGAAAAAACAGAAGAATAATTAAAAAACGGCAGTAAAAACTGCCGTTTTTTTACAGTCCCTTGTTTTGCTTTGCAAAAGCACTTGGTGTTATACCTTCTAACTTTTTAAAAATGCGGATAAACGCATGACTATCTATAAATCCGGTCTTTTCAGCGACCTTTTGAACAGACCATTTTTCTTCCCGGATCATCCTTTTGGCGTGTGCGATTCTGACAGACGCAATGTGATCCAAGATGGAAACACCATAAGTCTCTTTAAACAGCTTGGATAAATGTGCAGCCTGCATCCCCATCTCTTTTCCCAACATGGATACTGATAATTGTGTATCACTATAATTTTCTTCTATATAGTTTTTCGCTTTTACCCAAATATCTTCTTTCGATTTTTTCCGGGTCTTTCCTTTGCATAATTCTGAGATATAATGACACAAATGCTGTTGCAATTCTGTCAAAGTATTCAGTGCCAATAATTCCTGCGCCACTTGTGCACAGGATTCTTTACTATAATGATGTAAAGCCATGATCTTGCTTAATGTTTGTATCACTTCCTTTCGGAAGAAATCAGCAACCTCCATAGAAATTTCTTCATTCACTTCATAGATATACATTAACCTTTCTACAAATTGCTCGATATCGCAGTTCTCGTTTTCACCTTTTATATAATCAAGCATCAGCATGAAAATTTTGGATTCACCATTATTTTGTTCCCGAAGAGTTCTTTCCTGAATATCACTATAGTAAATCTGCCTCCCGATTCCCAGAAGGAAACGATACCTTACAGCTTCCTGTG
>JAZSMS010000048.1:0-18143 GCA_045536015.1 Clostridia bacterium | reverse complement strand
AAGCAGAATTGTTTGAACTATGCCAAAAAGAATTGCCCGAATACGTGCAACCCGTTAATTTTGTATTTATTGACAAAATGCCGTTAACACCCATTGGCAAAGTTGATTATAGAGCACTTGAAAAAGAGGCAGAGAAGTTATAAAAAGGTATTGGTGATAACGCCGTAACATTTCATACGAATATTATCTCTACCCCAAATTCACTCTCCTTGCTAATTGCTTGCTAATCAAACACAGTAAATCAACACAAAACCAGCGGTAACGGCGTAACACAATATAACACTTCAACCTTAAAAATCTCCTGACAGCAGGGGATCTTTAGGTATTATAAGGGATGCCGTTATCGTTTCCTTCGGTATCTCCTAAGGGGCAGTTGTGGGTTCGATTCCCGCAGGGGGTGCCAGAAAAAGAAAAGTGTTTTTTTGCAAAGCACTTTTCTTTTTTTGTGCCCACAAGACACAACATTTTTTTGCGTAGCAAAAACACCTCTTTGTATTTTGCACAAACTTGATTGCCCGTTCTGGCACGAGAACGGTTTTTACTTATTACTTATCACATTCCAAATCCACAAAGTAAGAACGAAGAAGCAATAGTTAAAAATAACCCCCAAGAACTTATCGTCCTTGGGGGTTTGGTGGGAACAATAGGGCTCGAACCTATGACCCTCTGCTTGTAAGGCAGATGCTCTCCCAGCTGAGCTATGCTCCCATTATGGTGATCCATCCGGGATTTGAACCCGGGACACCCTGATTAAAAGTCAGGTGCTCTGCCGACTGAGCTAATGAATCGTTTTTTTGGCTGGGGTGGCTGGGCTCGAACCAGCGCATGACGGAATCAAAATCCGTTGCCTTACCGCTTGGCTACACCCCAATTTATTAAGTGGGGTGGATAGTGGGATTCGAACCCACGGCCTCCAGAGCCACAATCTGGCGCGCTAACCATCTGCGCTATACCCACCATAATGCCATTTTGGTGCGCCAGAAGGGAGTCGAACCCCCGACACACGGCTTAGAAGGCCGTTGCTCTATCCTACTGAGCTACTGGCGCATAAAGACCTAAAAAGGTTGGAGCGGGTGATGGGAATCGAACCCACGCAATCAGCTTGGAAGGCTGAGATTCTACCATTGAACTACACCCGCGTGTTTCCTTTTCACAAAGGCAAGAGTAATTATATTATCAAAGCCGTTTTTTGTCAACGACTTTTTAAGTTTTTTTATTACTCCTGCCGTTATTTTTTTGTTATATCTGCCTTTTTTCAATTAAATGCTTTAAATTGCCGTAAAATAGCTTAGATATTAGTGTTTCGGAATAATTTTTCTTAAGCAAACATTCATAAATTTTTTCAAAAACGTTCTCACCGTTCTCTATAATATCTTCACAACCATCTAAATCACTGCCTATGCCAACAATGTCTTCACCGCCTGCATCAAGCACGTAATCAACGTTTTTAACAAAATCCTCTGCCCTGTCGCCACCTACAAATTCTTTATAAAGAGAAAGTCCTAAAAACGTATTCTTTTCTACAAGAGTTTTAATTTGTTTGTCAGTTAAATTTCGAACGTGCGGTTTTTGCGCAAACACGTTACCGTGCGAAAAAATCACGTTTTCAAATTCGTCAATCAAATCAAAGAACATTCTTCTTCCCGAATGTGCTGCATCTATGTATATTTTTGCCAAATCAAGCTCGGTTAATACTTCTTTACCTAATTGCGTAAGCGGTGCATCCTGAAAACAAGAGCCGCCTAAAAAGTTTGCCCTATTCCAGGTTGGCGAAGCATAAACAGGCTTATATTTTTTTATCAATGCAATATCCTTTTCTTCCTTTAGCCACGAAAGCCCCTCAAAAGCAACATACACATCATTTAAAGCATTTTTATCCTTTAAAAGCATTAGTTGTCTTGCTACGTCTTCACGCGTAGAAGCGCCCTCAAAAACGGCGCAAATACATTTGTAATCATCACTCTTTTTACATTCTGTTCCTCTTTTAACTTTTTTCCACAGTCTGTCGCAATGTGCATCAAAAACATACATATTCCTCACCCCGAAATATAATATGCCTTTATTTCTTTTTTTGTCAAAAAAAGCGGTGCAAAAGCACCGCATTATAAATATTCAACCTTTATATCCATTTCCATTTTACCAACGCTTACACCCGATAAAAACAACTGATAGTTAACGTTTGCAGTTATACCATTATCTTTCGTTTTTATATCAAGATTAGTTGTAAAAATGCGCATATCAAGGCTAAGGCTACCCATAGCCCTATACTGCGTTTCGTACGTAGCGGCATTTTGAAAAAACATATCTGCGCCGCTATCACCCGTCCGCTGAACAAAAATACTATCCTCCGAAATAACCATCGACGTGCTTACCGGATCTTCTTCGCCCAAGGTTTCTTCATAATTAAGCTTTAGACCGTCGTTAGTAAAATCATATTCTGTACGCGTTTTAAAGGTTATTGTTTCGTCATTTTCAGGTTGTTTTGTAACAATAGTAAGTAAAGCCTGCTTCACGTTATCCCTCTTTTACGGTAACTGTTAATTCGCCCAATCCATCAATCGAAACGTAATAACAGAACCCATTTTCCATTGAATCAAAAATAAATAATTTGTCGCCTACAACATCAATCGAATCAGCATTATAAACAGAAGAAATTGTACCCAGAACAGTCTTATTTTCTCCCGAATAATTCATTTTATAAATATTGCCCGATTCGGCTTCTACAAAGAAAATAAATTCATCGGTAACACAATATGCCGATACCTCTTTAGGATGAATTTTTAATCTCTTTTCCTGATTAGCCTCACCTGCAACGTTATTTATCGGCTGACGGTAAAGTCCAGTATCTTCAGTATCGCTTGGTATTGCTATAATATACTGATTTTTAATATTAAGTATCATATTTTTATAAAGCGCGGTACTGATTGCGGTTTGCTCAAGCGTATTTGTATTAACCTTTTGCGGAGCTCGCATAAGCGAAAAATATAGCATACTGTCATCCGCATACAAAATTTGTCCTACGTTTTCGCAAAGAGTTTCTGGTGTTTGCGAATTAAAAGCTATACGCTTTAAACCACTCTTATTTTCGGCATAATAATATATGTAATTATCGGCTAAATAAATACCGCTTACGTTGCCTACATCATAAGTCTGCTTTTCTAAATTAGAATAGTTAATATAATAAATTTTATCGTCCTGTGCTATCGCAACACCATTTTTGCCAAATTCCACAAACTGACCGTTATCAAACTTAAAAACAGCTTTATTATTCTTGCCGTTAACGTCTATGCGATAAAGCATAAGATCCGTTTTAGTGGGAGAAATATAAAAAATCTTATCATTATAAATATAAAATTTTTGTGCTTTCTTTTTGGTTATAGCCTGACAAACCGAGCCATCTTCGTTCATTTTATAAATCTTGCCCCTTGCGGTAGCGGTTGAAAGCGCATCAGCAACAAACTCCGGCATTCCGCCGTTGATAAAATACGTCCATTCGCCCTGCTTTGCCGCAATGCCTCCGTTTGAAACAACTTCATCAAACGTTTTATCGGTAGTATTTTCTCTGCAGCTGCAAAGAGAAAAGGCAATAATTAACATGCACAAAACCGAAATAAATTTTTTCATCTTTTTCTCCTATCCAACAAGTGAAACGCCTTCAAGCTCGATACATTCCATCTGCTTTGTTTGCATATTCAACCTGTATATTCTGTCATAATCCGAATCTGATAAAAAATACAAATAATTATCTACAACGTCAAGCGTATCAAAGTCGTAAATAAATTCTTCACTTAAAACCTCGTCAACACTTCCGTCAATGGCACAACGGTATAAATGGTTAAGCTTGCTTGTATTTATATAGTAAATAAAACCGTCGTAGTAAGCCATACATTTTCCGCAGTTTTCAGAAACCTGCAAGCGTTGTCCCCCGCCTGAAGGAATAAAGTAAATGCCTATATCCTCCTCATTATCGGTAGAAACGCCATAACCTTTATCAAAGAATACGTATTCGGTAAAACCGCCGTGAATAATGGCGCTAGATTTATCCTCTGCAGGAAGATATTCATAAACCTTATTATTTGAAAGCATATAAAAATATGTTTTTTCACCTGTTTTTAATATATAGGCAGGCGAATTGGTTATTTGGCTGTATTCATCTTCGCCGTTTTTTATTTTATAGGCATTGCCTATATTTTCATCTTCTTCCCTGGTAAAATACGTATAATTTTCGCCCGTGCGAAGATTGTAAATTTTAAAGTTTGTTATCTGCGTCTGATTTTGTCCGTCTTTATCAACACGGTACAAATAATAGTTTTTTGTAAAATAGATGTATCCCTGCGCATAGCCATAGCAGCCGCCCGAATAAATATCATCTATCTTTTTAAAAACCCTAAAATCACTTCCGTCAAGCTTAACGCGCGCAATATGACTATTAAGGTCGGAATATATGCACAGATAGATATATTCCCCGTCAATATTAAACACCGAAACGTCACGGTCCACAACAACATCTTTTTCGCTGCCATCTGTTTTCATTCGGCAAAGCGCGCCTGCGAATTCGTGAAAGCGTTCGTTTTCCATACGCGTAAAATTGTCGCCGTTTATATAATAAATCCACTCGCCAACACGGCAAGCAAAACCACCGTCAGAGATGACCTCGCCAAGCTGAACGTTTTCAAGAGGCTTGTCAATATTTTTTTCTTTCGTCGTGCATCCACACAACAAAACAAGTGTGAGAATTACGGCAATAAAGCGAATTTTTTTCATAAAAACCTTAACAACAACATAATTTTTTACAAAAGGAGTGATTTTATGCGTAGATTTAACTTTAATAACTTTAACCTTGGTTCATTTAAGCCCGAGCAAGAAACAAAGCCCGAGCCCAAACGCCAATTTAGTGCTTACCGTTCAATAATAACAAAGCACAATCTTGTTAATCAAAAGCTTGCAGGTCAGCCCGTTGGTAAAATTGAGCCTACGAGTACAGACGACCCTCAAGCATAAGCGAAAATGCTTCAATAACACTCTCTATCGAGCGACAGCGTACGGTAAATACCGCGTTGTCGCTCTCGTTATTTTTATACACGCTATAAGTATCCGAAATCTGATAATAATCGCCTGTAAACGTAACCTCTTTAGTATAGCTTTTTCCCGATTCGTACTCGGTTATAGGCATAACAGTTTCAAAAGAATATCCAAATAAACGTTCTCCACGCTTGGTTTCTTTAGGAACTATTCCCTCTATTTCAAGAAAGAGTATTTTTGAATAGAACATTTTAAACTGCTTATCTTCTATAAGCTTATCATTGATATAGTACGTATTGATAGATTTTTCCAATCCATCCTCCATAATAACATTACCGTCATCATCATAAACAAGCTTACGGTCGATACGGAGAGTGTATTCCTGATCGCCAATATAGATTTTACCCGAACGCAACCAATATACGTTTATAGCCGCCAAATATGCATTTGCAACGCTTGAAGCATCAACCTTAACAAGCGCAAGCTGATCAGCCTTTATAGTGTAAACGGGTGCCGTTTCAAAATCTTCATCGCCTTCTAAAAGCTGACAGTAATACGTATCAAGCGAACCTTCTACTAAATTACCTACAATAAGGTGATCAAGAGGTTTTTGGTCAACGTCAAAGCTCTGAAGCTCAAAATACGGTTTATTAAAGCCAAACTTTGTTATATCCTCGCAATGATCCTGAACAAAAGTATCAAGTTTAACAAGTGAAATATTTTCAAACAAAGCATCAACCTTATCAGAATTTGTTTCACTGTTTGTAGGCGCAAGCACGTACCATGCCTGCGATCCGCCGTATTTTCCGGGTATAAGTGAAAGCTGCGTTTCTTCCCTGTTCTCGTCAATTAAAAACAAAGTCTGCGCACTGGAAGAGGTCTTAATAAGCGTAGGAAGATTAAGCAAATCAGAGTTTCTGTATGCAAAATAATTTCTTACGTAGTCCGAAACGATATAAACCTTATCGTCATCGTTAAGCAAAATATACGTACCCTCACTCATACCGTACTTACCACCAATAGAAATCTTGTTTTGCGTTCCGTCAGAATAAGTAATTGTAACTATCGACGCAGGCTCGGCAAGACCGTACTGCGAAAGCAATGTATCGTCCTTATCTAAAACGTACGATGCTTCCATTTTTTTGCAATATCTTATAATATATTCGGCTTTTGTCTGGTTTACGTCTTCAAGTTTTTGACCATCAACACACCATTTAAGTGTAGCTCCGCTTTTTTGCGGTACAATTGTTATTTTTTCGTTATATTTTAAATTATTAATCTCAACATTAACGATTTGATCCTGAGTATATTCGTACAAGACGGTTAGTTGATTTTCTTCTTGCGCATCTTTTTTAAAAAAGATAAAGTAACACGCCAAAAGTGCAGCAATCAATAAAGTTGAAATACCTGCAAGTAAAATAGTCTTTTTCATATTTTGCTTTTTTACTTTTGTTTGCTTTTTTTCTACCGAAAGAATTTCTTTTTCCTGCACGTTAGAATTTTGATTGTCCGTCAAATGTTTTTCCTCCTAAACCAAACAACTATACCCGTTGCAACAAGTGCAAGCGGAACTACTGCCGCTAAGATAGTAAACCAAGTTACCATCTGTTTTTGTGAAAGAAGAATATAACTTGCAGTAAGATCAATACCAACACTTACAATTTCGTCAGTTGAACTTCTGCCTGCAAGCCAGTTTATACCACTGCGCAAAATGTTGGAGTTGCCCATAAAATCACTTGTAGCAATATTTACAGAGCCAACAAGGAAAATGCGCGTAGTTGTGGTTGCAGCAGTACCCGTTTTAGAAGTATCAACTCTCTGGTATGCACAAGCAACATTTTGGGTTTTTGCAGTATAGTTATTAACGTTAACCTGCGAAGATTCTGACCACGGAACAAGTACCGAACTTGCATAGCTCATCAATATTGGTGAAAACGTTTCTTCAAACTCGCCAAGGGTTGTGCCCGTACCATACTTATACGAAAAGCTTGAGGTTTCAAGCGCGTAAATCGGTTGGTCCGAAGCACGTACTGCAGAAGAAATTTCGTGAGTTGTATCTGCAATAAGCTTAACGTGCTTAACCGAGTCTGCCGCACGATGCTCGCTATCTGCAACAACACCGTCGTTAATGGACATATTATAATAATCAAGTAAGTTATTATAATTTTTAAGTTTTTCGCCTGCATCATCAACAAAGCGGCTTGCAACTATAAGCAATCGACCGTAGCTATCGTCCAAAAAGTTGATTATGCTATCGTACTCTGCTTTTGTTAAATCACTTTTAGGTTGAAGCATAACCAAAATATCACCCTGAACAAGTGATTTTTCCGAAAGCGAAATATCCTGCGTTATTGCATTTTCGCGTTCAATTCTGCTTTTCATATTAACTACGTCGGCACTTGAAGTATCCTCACCGTGTCCCGTCAAAAAGTAAACAGTCTGAGTTACACCGGTACGCAGATAAATAAGTGCACTTGTTATCCAACGCTGAAGCACAAAATAATTCTTTTGTGTATTTGAATTATATTCGTACATTTCAGACTCATTAAAAGCCTTAAAGTTTTTTGTTTCGTTGCCCTTTTCGGCAATTACTACCGAGTATGCAGTTAATTCTTTTGTATTTGTAGAAAACTTTTCAAGCTCGGCAGGATTTTTGATAGGATCAATATTAACCGCGCTTATTTTATCGCTTGCGCCGTCAAAAACTTCGATGATATTCTGTGTAAGAGCACTGTAATTACTTGCCTGAGCCCCCGGAATAAACGAATAAATTACAACCTCTTTATCAAGGTCGCGCACTGCAACCTTTGCATTTGTATCAAGAGAATACGCACTTGTAGGCGTAAAGTCAAGCTTTAAGCCGTTTTCATCTTCAATAAACGTTATTAAAATATTTGCCGCTAAAACAGCGATTATAACAAGCACGGTGATAGCAAGTGAAAATGCTCCGTACTTAAATTTTTCTTTTATCTTCATATTATACCCCCGTCCATCTTCTGCGTTCTATTACGCGAACGGTCAAAAATACAAACAAGCCCGAAATGCTGACGTAATATATTATTGGTGCAAGACCTACTATTCCGTCAGAAAAGTTTGCATAGCGCGCAAACATATTAAGCGAGTTTGCAATAGTTGATAAAAATCCGCTTCCTAAATTTGAAAGCACGCTGTTGCCTACCCAAATAAAGAAAGCAAACGCAAAGCTTATTACTGCCGCAACTATTTGGTTTTCGGTAAGTGACGAAACGAATACGCCGATTGACATAAACGTTGCGCCGATTAAGAAGAAGCCAACGTACTGTATAAACAACATAGCTCCGCTTAAACTACCTGAGGTTGTGTGAAAGAATATCACAAGCGGAAAAATAAGGTTTAATACCATAGCAATTAGCAATACCGTTAACGTTGCAAAATACTTACCTAAAACAACGCTTGTAATGCTAATAGGCGAGGTAAGATAAAGCTGATCGGTTTTATTTCTTCTTTCCTCGGCAAAAACACGCATCGTTAAAATAGGTGTAATAAAGCTTAAATAAATGGTCATATTCTGAAGTGACGTTGCATAATCAGCATTACCCGAATACGTTGTTCCGTACTGGTTTGGCGAAAGATTTATCGTAAAGAATATAATTGCGCTTATAAGCATAAATATCGCCAAGAAAACGTAACCAACGGGCGAATAAAAATAATTTTGAAGTTCTTTTTTACAAACTGCCCACATAATTTATATTTCCCTTTCTGTTCCGGTAAGCTTTAAGAAAATGTCTTCAAGCGTAACGTCAACGTATTTAATCATTAAAATAGGAAGAGAAGCTTTTGCCATAGCATTAAACATAGCACGGCGGATATCAACGTCCTTAACCGTTTCTATCATAAGATCAACCGTTCCCTTTTCTCTTTCACCAAGACCTTCGACGTACTTAACGCCGTTAAGTGCACGAAGCACCTTTGTTGCGGCAGATTCACTTGAAGCAATACGCACTATCATATTAGCGCTTTCCTGAATACCCGACTGAAGATTTGCAAGCGTATCCTTTGCAACGATTTTTCCTTCGTTTATAATAACAACCTCTTCGCAAACGTCTGCGACCTCGGGAAGAATATGCGAAGAAAGAATTATCGTATGCTTTCTGCCAAGCGATTTTATCATTCGGCGAATTTCTATTATCTGTTTGGGGTCAAGACCAACCGTAGGCTCGTCCAGAATAAGAACTTCCGGATTTCCTACAAGTGCCTGCGCCATACCTACGCGCTGTTGATAACCTTTTGAAAGATTTCCTATCTTTCTTTTATAAACGTCCGTAAGCTTTACAAGCTCTACAATTTCGCCAATATGTGAGTTTACCGAGCTTGCCTTAATATCCTTGATAGCGCAAACAAATTTAAGATATTCTTCAACCGTCATCTCCTGATAAATTGGCGGATGCTCGGGAAGATATCCTATACATCTCTTAACCTCTCTTGGCTCCTTTAAAATATCAAAGCCATTAATTCTTGCAGTACCGCTTGTTGCGCTTATATAGCCCGTTATCATATTCATCGTGGTGCTCTTTCCTGCACCGTTGCGACCTAAAAAGCCAACGATCGAGCCTTTTTTAACGTTAAAGCTGATATTGTCTACCGCAACCTTTTTTCCGTAAACCTTAGTAAGATTTTCAATTTCTATCATTACATATCCTCATTTCTGTACGATCTGTTTAAGAACTGTGTAAATTCGGGCTTCCAGGTAAGCTCAACCGTTCCGGTAGAACCGTTACGGTGCTTTGCGATAATAATCTGTGCAAGATTTTTATCAACGTCTTCAGGAGCATCCTGATAATAACCGGGGCGGTGAACAAGCATAACTATATCGGCATCCTGCTCGATGGCGCCCGATTCTCGAAGATCCGAAAGCATGGGCGTATGGTCTTTACCGCGTGCATTTGCGGCGCCGCGATTAAGCTGCGAAAGAACTATTATCGGCACGTTAAGAGTTCTGGAAAGCGCTTTAAGCTGCTTTGAAAGCTCTGCAACCTCCTGCTGACGGCTTTCGCGCGAATCTGATTTCATTAAGCCGATATAGTCGATAACAACTAACGATAAATCTTTTATTCTGCGGCATTTAGAGCGAATTTCGGTAATGCTTATCTGGGCAGTATCGTCAATATAAAGCTTTGAGCCCGACAACAAGTCGCTTGCATCAGAAATTCTTTCCCAATCGTCGTCCGATAAATTGCCCGAGCGAATCTTGTTACCGTCAACACAAGCGGCAGTACCGACAAGTCGCATCAAAAGGTCTTTTTTACTCATTTCCAAGCTAAAGAATGCAACCGACTTTTTTTCAATCATTGCAACGTGTGAAGCAATATTCATAGCTAAGCTCGTTTTGCCCATACTCGGACGGCCCGCGATAATTATAAGATTAGAAGGCTGAAGTCCGTTTGTGTGCGCATCAATTTCGGTAAAGCCCGTTGCAAGACCGCGTGTTGAGCCTTGGTTATTATAAATCTCGTGAATTTCTTCATAAACCTCATTTAAGCTTTCCGAAACATGCGTAAGTGCCGAAACCTCGTTATTCATCGCAATATTAAAAATATTCTTCTCTGCCGAGTCAATAATGTCAACGGTTGGCTGCGATTGATAGCAATCGCCAACCGCCTCAGAAAGAACGGTAATCAAAGAGCGAAGCTTGTACTTTTCAACAATAATATCAGCATAGTGCTCTACGTTTGCAACGCTGGGAACTGCCGACGAAAGCTCTACAAGATAGTCAATTCCGCCAACCGTTTCAAGCATTCCGCGCTTTGTAAGCTCACTAGAAAGCGTAACGATATCAATAGGCTTATCGCTTTTTAAAAGCTCACACATCGCGTCGAATATTTCCTGATTGTTAGAACGATAAAAATATTCTTTGCTTTTAATCTTTTCGTTTACTACGTTTATGCAGTCACCGTTAAGTAAAATGGCGCCTAAAACCGAACGCTCACTTTCCATATCGTTGGGCATAACACGTACTGTATTATTTTCCATAATTATCTCCTTAAAGACAATTTATTTTACTATATTTTATAGGCTAAAGTAAATATTTTAAGAAAAATATTCACCGTTTTTTTACATTTATCAACCAAAGCTTTCGCCGTACTGCTTTTTACCAAGGATATGAAAATGCAAATGCTTAACTGATTGACCTCCGTCAGCACCTACGTTAGTCACAAGTCTAAAGCCGTTATCAAGTTTTTGCTCTTTAGCAATCAGCTTTATAACCTCAAAAATATGTGCTATCAAAGCGCCGTCTTCCTTTTCTAAAGCAACTGCACTATCAATATGCTTTTTGGGAATTACCAAAATATGCACAGGTGCCTGGGGGTTAATATCGTTAAACGCCAACACCTGCTCATCCTCATAAACCTTGCTTGAAGGAATTTCTCCCGCTACTATTTTGCAAAAAATACAATCCATTTTATATCCTCTCTCCTAAAACGCCATCTTTATAAAGGCATTTTACTTTTATTTTTACTATCTCGCCCAAGGGCAATTTCTGCCCTTTAACATAAACTCTTACGTGCTCTCTCGAAACTCCATCTGCAAAACCGTCTTCTTCAGTTTCAAGCAACACTTCAAGGTCTTTATCAACAAATTTTTGCAAATATTCTTCCGAAAGAGTTTTGCAAACTTCCGAGAGCTCGTTTGCACGTTTTGTTCTTATCGCTTTATCAACCTGATTTTCTTGCTTTGCCGCAAGCGTTCCCTCGCGCTCGGAATAAGGAAAAATATGCGCTTGCGAAAATTTAACTTTTTGGACAAATTCTTTTGTTTGCAAAAATTCTTCTTCCGTTTCGCCCACGAAACCCGTAATAATATCGGTAGTTATTGCGGCTAAAGGAAAAACACTTCGTATTTTTGTAACTGCCTTAAAAAATTCGTCCGCCGTATATTTGCGGTTCATTCTTTTAAGCACAGAATTTGAACCCGATTGCAGTGATAAATGAAATTGCGGGCAAAATTTTTCTTGATTTTTAAGCCTTGCTAAAAATTCGTCTGTTATTATGCTTTGCTCAAGCGAGCCAAGGCGCACTCGCTTAATTTTATCTATTGCACAAACCGCCTCGACCGCATCGGCTAACGTTAAATTAAATTCTTTCCCGTAAGAAGAAAGATGAATTCCCGTTAAAACTATTTCTTTAAAACCGTTTTCGGCAAGATGCGTACATTGGCGAACGATATTTTCTATTTTACGCGAACACTCTCTGCCGCGAACGTAAGGAATTATGCAGTACGAACAAAAATTATTGCAGCCGTCCTGAATTTTTACAAACGCACGCGTTTTTTCTGCAATAAAATCATCAAGCTCTACGTATTTATCAAAATGTGTTAAATCTTCAACCTTAATTGCATCAAGGTTTTCTTTTATCATTTTTGCAAGCTCGCCCTTTTTAGAGTTGCCTGCAACGATTTTAACGCCTTCTATCTGCTTAAACTTTTCGGGTGCACGCTGTGCGGCACAACCCGTTACTGCAATAACGGCGTTTTTATTTTTAGATAATGCTCTGCGTACCATCTGCCGTGACTTTCGCTCGCCCTCTGCCGTGACGCAACAGGTGTTTATTACGTAAACATCAGCTTTTTGCGAAAAATCAACTATCTTATATCCTTCTTCCAAAAGACACGAAGCGATAGATTCGCTTTCGCACTGGTTTACTTTGCAACCAAGCGTACATATCGCACAACTATACATCCAATTCTCCCATTAAACTAAGTATAAGCGTACCACAAACGATAGCGGCTGTTTCTGCACGGAGAATACGTTTTCCAAGCGAAACGCTTTTAGCACCGCTTAAAATAAGCATTTTGTGCTCTTTTTCAGCAAAGCCACCCTCGGGTCCGATAATATAAGCGCACGAAGAAGTTTTAGTTACTGCTGAAGAAATGCTTTGTGTTTTTTCATCCTCGTAGGCCAGAATTTTTTGCTCATAATTATTTAATTTATCTATCGCTTCTTTAAACGAGCAAGGCTCCTCAACAATCGGGAATTTTGCTCTTCCGCATTGCTTGCAGGCTTCTATCGCAATTTTTTGCCAATGTTCTGCCTTTTGCCTTGCTTTACCGTCAATGCGCACTACCGTGCGTTCACTTGTAAACGGAACGATTCTGCTTATACCTATTTCAGTTGCCTTTTGAACAGCAAAATCCATTTTTTCGTTTTTAATTATAGATTGAAATAACACAAGTTCGCAATTAGTCTCGGATAAATTCTTTTGCTCACTTACAATTTTTGCGCTGCAAGCTTTGCCGCACTCGGTTAACACGCAGGTGTAATCTATACCGTTTCCGCAGCAAACTATTATCTCCTCGCCCGCCTCAAGACGCAAAACGCGCGAAATGTGATTTGATTCTTCGGGCGAAAACGTTAACCTATCACCGCTTAAATTTTTAAAATCGGTATAAAATCTGCGCATAATAACCCCTATTATTCCAATATAATAAAGATTATACAATAAAACAATAAAATTGTAAACGAAAAAGTATTTTTTGTAATATTTAAAATCAAAAACTCATAGTAGTTAATGAAGATAAAAACTTAAGGAGGAGTTATTCTGGAACAGTTTGATTTATACAAGGATATAGCCGAACGTTGTCAGGGCGACATTTACATAGGAGTTGTGGGTCCCGTACGCACAGGAAAATCCACGTTTATTAAAAAGTTTATGGACCTTTTAGTACTTCCAAACATCGAAAACGAAAACGAAAAGACGCGTGCACTTGACGAGCTTCCTCAAAGCGCAAGCGGAAAGACAATAATGACCACGCAACCAAAGTTTGTTCCCAACGAAGCAGTACGCATAAGCTTAAACGAGCAAACACAATTTAACGTACGCTTAGTTGACTGCGTTGGATATTTAATTGACGGAATTATGGGCACAACCGAGGACGACGTTCCGCGAATGGTGCACACCCCTTGGTCAGAAGAAGAAATGCCCTTTAACGAAGCCGCTGAGCTCGGTACGCAAAAGGTTATCCGCGACCATAGCACAATCGGTATTGTTGTTACCACCGACGGTAGCTTTACCTCACTTCCCCGTTCTTCTTATATCGAAGCTGAAGAACGCGTTATTGCCGAACTAAAAGAGCTTGGAAAGCCCTTTATCGTACTTTTAAACACAAACGATCCATACGGAATAGAAACGCAAAAGCTTCAGCTTGCGCTTGAAGAAAAATATGCAACACCCGTTATGCCCACAGATATTTCGCAAATGGATTCAACTGATCTCCAAGGACTTTTAGAGCGCGTTTTATTTGAATTCCCGCTTAAACAATTGCAAATTAAAATCCCTCGTTGGATTCAGGCGCTTTCATACGAGCATCCGCTTATGCAAGAAATTCTTTCTACCTTAAAGGGCGATTTTGAATCGGCAAAAATGCGCGATTACACTAATCTTTTAGCTGAATTTGAGCCTACCGAAAATGTAAAAAGTCTTTCGCTTAACCAGGTAATGCTTGGGGAAGGCGCAGTAAGCTACTGCCTCGAGGTTAAGCAAGATTTATTTTATAAAATTCTCGGCGAAGAGTGCGGTCAGGAAATTAAAGGCGATTACCACCTTATTACACTTATGCGCGATCTTATAAGCGCTAAAAACGAGTACGACCGCATAGCATCGGCGCTTGAACAGGTCAGAACTACCGGCTACGGCGTAGTTTCTCCCTCAACAGACGAAATGGTGCTTGAAAACCCCGAAATCGTTAAACGCGGCGGTCATTTTGGAATTAAGCTTAAAGCAAGCGCGCCGAGTCTTCATCTAATGCAGATAAACTTAAAAACCGAGGTTAACCCGATAGTAGGCAGTGAAAAGCAAAGCGAAGAGCTTGTTAATTACTTGATGAGTGAATTTGAAAATGACCCCAAGAAAATCTGGGATAGCAATATGTTTGGAAAAAGTTTGCACGAGCTTGCACAAGAAGGGCTTGAAGCAAAGCTTGCAAATATGCCAATAGAAGCCGAAGCAAAGCTTCAGCGCACGTTAGAGCGCGTTGTCAACGATGGCGGCGGCGGACTTATTTGCATATTTTTATAAAAAAATTCCCTTATAAAAGGCTAAAACCTGATATAAGGGAATTCCTCTTTTTATTTTATAGTCGGTACAAGCAAAAGCTCTTTTTCGTTTGGAATTTCAAATTCGTTACCTATTAAAATTGCCGTTTTTCTGTTGGTTAATGTTAAAAATTCGGCAATCGTAGAGATATTTTCAAAACCAAAGTTACCGTTTCTGTAATGCATAGGAACTGCAACGCGCGGCGAAATATCTTTAATTGTCTGCCACGCCTGTTCTTTATCTATCGTATAAGTTCCGCCGATAGGAACAAGCAATAAGTCACAGTTTTTAACAAACTCAAGCTGTTTTTGATTTAACAAATGACCTAAATCGCCAAGATGCACGATTTTCTGCTTTGCGCAGGTAATAATATGCACTATGTTGTTACCGCGCTTTTGACCTTTTTCTTCGTCGTGATAGGTTTGCATCATCGTTATCTCAAAGGGATTATCCTTTCCGCTTGGCCTAAACTTTACGCCACTAACTGCATTATGGTCAAAATGCTCGTGACTGCAAAGCACCATATCGGCAGTAGTTTTTACATTCTGATAACCGGGAACGTCTTTAAAAGGGTCAATAACAAGCGAAAAACCGTTTTCTTCAATTTTAAAGCACGAATGTCCAAAATAAGTTATTTTCATTTTTTCTCCTAAAAAAATCACCGCAAAAACTTGCGGTGAAATTATTTTTATTCAAGCACTGCTTTAATTCTTCTTACACCCGCAGACGAGCTTTCTTCTTTTACAATTCTAAATTTGCCAAGTTCACCCGTACGTGCTGCATGGGGTCCACCGCAAATTTCCTTAGAAAATTCGCCCATTGTATAAACCTTAACCATCGAGCCGTATTTGTTTTCAAACAAGCCGATAGCGCCCGAATTTTTAGCATCGTCAAGCGACATCTGCTCGCAAACTATTTCTACATCGGCGGCAATAGCCTCGTTAACAAGTTTTTGAACCTCGGCAATTTCTTCTGGAGTAACCTTTCTGCCAAAGGTAAAGTCAAAGCGCAAACGCTCGCTTGTAATATTACTACCCTTTTGCGCAACGTCAGGATCATTTAACACCTTACGAAGTGCCGAATGAAGAAGATGCGTTGCAGTGTGAAGACGTGCAGTTTCCTCCGTCTGCTCTGCAAGACCGCCCTTAAAGCGCTGGTCTGCGCCCTGCGAAGACTTTTTCTGATGCTCCTTAAAGCACTCCTCAAAGCCGGGCATATCAACAGTATAGCCCTTTTCGCTTGCCATTTCGGCAGTTATCTCAGGTGGGAAGCCAAAAGTATCGTACAAGTGGAAGGTCGTTTGACCATCAATAACGGTTGCGCCCGAATTTGCAAGCTTTTGGGCAACCTTTTCAAATTCTTTTATGCCCTGCTTAAGTGTGCGCGAAAATCTTTCTTCTTCAAGGTTGAGCTGTTCGATAATAAATGCGCTATGATCTGCAAGCTCGGGATAAACTTCTTTATACTGCTCTATGTAAACCTTTGCAATTTCTGCAATAGCGTTTTTAGGCATTTCAAGACCGTTTGCAAAACGAATTGCACGGCGGATAAGTCTTCTTAAAACGTAGCCCTGATCAACGTTACTTGGTGTAACTGCCTTAGCATCACCCAAGATAAACGTAGCAGTACGGATATGGTCAGCAATAACTCTAAATGCCTTTGTAGTCTTTTCGTCATCGCCGTAATTTTTACCCGAAAGCTCTGCGATTTTTGCAAGCGAAGCTGCAAACAAATCGGTATCATAAACTGAACGAACGCCCTGAAGAACACCGATAGTACGTTCAAGTCCCATGCCGGTATCAACGTTTTTCTTCTTTAAAGGCTCAAGCTTTCCGTCTGCAGTGCGGTTGTACTGCATAAATACGTCGTTCCATATTTCAAGATATTTTCCGCATGAGCAAGCAGGCGAGCAATTTTCCGAGCAAGCTGGCTTGCCGGTATCAATAAACATTTCGGTATCAGGTCCGCAAGGTCCCGTTGCACCTGCCCACCACCAGTTATGCTCTTTGGGAAGATAAAAAATATGGTCTGCTTTAACACCGTTTGCCATCCAGTATGATGCCGCTTCTTCATCACGGGGCGAATCTTCATCACCCTCGAAAACGGTAAAGTAAAGCTTTTCAGGGTCAAGACCAAGCCACTCGGGCGAGGTTAAAAACTCCCACGACCACGAAATTGCTTCCTTTTTAAAATAATCACCAAGCGACCAGTTACCAAGCATTTCAAAGAAGGTTAAGTGTGAAGGATCGCCAACCTCATCAATATCACCCGTTCTAACACATTTTTGAACGTCGGTAAGGCGAGTTCCCGCAGGGTGCTTTTCGCCCAAAAGATAGGGAACTAACGGATGCATTCCAGCAGTGGTGAACAATACCGAAGGATCGTTTTCGGGAATGAGTGAAGCAGAGGGAATTATAGCATGTCCCTTGCTTTCAAAGAATTTAAGATAAATTTCTCTAAGCTGTTTTGAATTTAATTTTCTCATATATACCTTCAATAAATTTTTTTTCAAATTTTTATTTTTTCTTTAGCGTGCATCCCTCTTTGGTTATCAATACAGCATAACCAAGAGCGTCTATTTGAGCACGGAGCGCATCGGCAGCTGCATAGTCTTTAACCTTACGCGCCTCTTGCATGTCGGAAGCGAGCTTAACAACCTCGGCGGGAATTTCCTCAACCGGTGCTGAATAGGTCTTTATAAACTCGTCGGCATCCGTAGTGAATAATCCAAGCAGCGAATAGGTCTTTATTATTTGACTTACGTCTGCACCGCACGAAGCATCGTTTGAGTTAAGTTTGGACTTAATCTTTTTAAAATAGTTGAATAAATTACTTATTGCCAAAGCGGTGTTAAAGTCGTTATCCATCGCTCTATCGAATTCCTTATCGATATCGGCGTTTTCACCCTCGACTGCAAAGCCCTTTTGCTTAAGTGCGGCTATAACGCCGTAAAACTCCAATAAATGCTTTTCAGCATCGGGGAAAAGATTGTCCGTAACGTTTATATCCGCCCTGTAATTGGTTGATAAAAGAGCAAACTTTATGGTTTCGTGC
>JAZSMS010000105.1:0-7153 GCA_045536015.1 Clostridia bacterium | reverse complement strand
AAATCGTGCAATAGTATCTGCCGCAACCGAGCAATAACTGTGGCCGATGTGAAGATTATCACTTGGATAATAAATAGGTGTTGTTATATAATAAGGTTTTTTGCACATAGTGTTATTCTCCTTTTTTATTTATAAAATTCATCAAGTGCTCCCGTAGCAAACGCATTTACGTCAACGTCACATATTTTTCCTTTCATAAGCGAAAAATATGCCGCCGCGCCAATCATAGCGGCGTTGTCGGTGCAAAGAGAAGCCGGGGGAACAAAAAGCGCAACGTTTTTTTCAGCACAAAGAGCTTCTAACTGGGTACGCAAAAGCGAATTTGAAGCAACACCGCCTGCTAAAACAAGCTTGTTGATGCTTGCCTTTTCGCACGCCAGGAGCGCTTTGTGCACAAGCATTCGCACAACGTTAGATTGAAAGCTTGCCGCAATATCGGCTTTGGGAACTTCTTCACCCTTTTGCTCTAATTTATGCACTAAATTTATTACTGCCGTCTTTATGCCCGAAAAGGAGAAGTCGAAGTTATCTTCTTTTTCAAGCACGGACGAGAATTTATAAGCGTCGGGGTTACCCTCGCGCGCAAGAGCATCAATGTGAATTCCGCCGGGGTAAGGCAGACCTAAAATGCGGGCAACCTTGTCAAAGGCTTCGCCTGCGGCATCATCACGTGTTGAGCCTAAAAGAGTAAAATCGCAAAAATCGTCTGCGCGCAAAACGTGCGAATGTCCGCCCGATGCGGCAAGAGCTATAAACGGGGGAGTTAAAGAAGCGTGCGCAATAAAGTTTGCACTTATATGGCCGTGAATATGGTGCACGGGCACAAGCGGGTTTTTTTGAGCAAAGGCAAGACCTTTTGCAAAATTGACGCCCGTTAAAAGCGCACCGATAAGTCCCGGTCCCTGCGTTACGGCAAATGCGTCAATATCGTCAAGCGTTAAGCAAGCGTCTGCAAGCGCCTTGTTAAGCGTTGGGATAAGAGCGTCAAGGTGCGAGCGCGAAGCAATTTCGGGCACCACACCGCCGTATTTTTGGTGGATAGGAATTTGCGTAAAAACCGCGTTTGCTAAAACCTCGCGTCCGTTTTTAACTATTGCAACGCTTGTTTCGTCACAGGAGGTTTCTATCGCGCAAATAACCGCATTACCGTTTTTTATTAAATTTTCGGTTTTTTCTTTTGCAATATCAAAATACATAATTATTGGTATAAATAGTCATCATTAGGATGAGCTTTAGTTCTTCTTTTTATAAATAGATAACTGATAAATAAAGGTATAAGCGTTAAAAAGTTAAAAAAGCGCGTAACGCCTGTCAAAAAGTCGGCAAAAAACTCGGGCGAGAATAAAACCGCGCTAAAGCCTGATTGCATTGGCGCAAAACATTCGGGCGGAATATAAAACTTTGCTATATTTAATGCCGCCGCAATGACAAATGCCGTAATAAACGAGGATATGCCAAAGAAAAACAAGCCTTGGTAATATTCTTTTTCTTCCCTTTTTTGCTTTTGTGCCCAGACTATAACGCAAGTAGCTATTGCAAGCGCAAGCACAAGTGAAGAAAGTATCGACGCAGTAAGAATTTGCCCCTGCTTTTTAAAGCCTGCAAGCTGATTTTTAGTAAAAATTTCTGTGTCTTTAACCGTTGCGCTTTCAACCTCTTTGCCAGAGAACGAATCGGTAACAAAGTTATATGAACGTATATAGTGATCAACGCTTTCAAACCCTGCATTTTGAACAATTTTGTATTTATCGTTTTGGCTTAAGTAAAATGAAGCGCTTTTTGCGGTTGACGAAGCTGAAATAGCAAGCATTGCAACCGAAAGCAACAGTCCAAACAAAATACCCAAAGGTATATTTTTTTTCATTTAATCATCCCTCTTGCCTAAAAAGGCGCGAATAAACATTTCAATGTCGCCATCCATAACTGCCGAAATATTGCTTGTTTCGGCACCGGTTCGATGGTCCTTAACCATATTGTAGGGGTGGAAAACGTACGAGCGAATCTGACTTCCCCACTCTATCTTTTTAATATCGCCGCGCAATTCAAGCTCTTTTTCTTCTCTTTCACGCTCTCGTAATTCGATAAGGCGCGAGCGAAGCATATTCATAGCAGTTTCGCGGTTTTGTATCTGCGAACGCTCCTGCTGACACTGTACGATAATGCCCGTAGGCTTGTGCAGAATTCGTATTGCAGATTCGGTTTTGTTAATGTGCTGTCCGCCTGCGCCGGTTGAACGGCGGGTTTCAACTTCAATGTCTTCCGGCGGAATAACTATTGCGCCCTCGTCAGCGATTTCGGGCATAACCTCAAGTGCCGAAAACGAGGTGTGACGGCGTGCGTTAGAATCAAACGGCGAAATGCGCACCAAGCGGTGAACGCCCTTTTCCGACTTTAAAAAGCCATAAGCATTTTCGCCAACAGCGCGGAACGTAACGCTCTTTGTGCCTGCTTCGTCACCTGCAAGATAGTCAAGCACTTCAACCGAATATCCGCTTTTTTCGCAGTAGCGGCGGTACATTCGATAGAGCATATCCGTCCAGTCCTGTGCCTCGGTTCCGCCTGCACCTGCGTGAAGCGTTAAAATAGCGTCGTTAGAATCGTATTCGCCCGAGAGCATAGTTTCTAATTGAAGCTTTTCTACTGCATTTTCTAAAGAAGCAAGCTCTGCCTCTATCTCCTGCGCAGTGTCTTCGTCTTCTAACTCTGCGCAAAGCTCTATCATAGCGAGAATATCTTCAAGCGAAGAATCAAAGCTCTCAAGCTGTTTAACCTTTTTTTCCAAAGAAGAAAGCTCTTTGTTTTTTGCCTGCGCTCTGTCGGTGTTTTCCCAAAAACCCGGTTCAGCCATCTCTTCGTTAAGCTCGAGAATTCGCTCTTTCATCTTTTCCGGGCTAAAGAGATTCACCTGCCAATTTGATGTTTTCTGCGGTTGCCGCAGCGCGTTGCTTATATGAATCAAGCTCTATCAAATTTATCAACTCCTTGCGCACAAACGTGCGGTAAAATTATTTTCCTGCTCCGCAGCAGTTTTTATATTTTTTGCCGCTGCCGCAGGGACAGGGGTCATTTCTGCCTGTTTTTTGCACGCTTACGTTTGCCTGCGCTTTTTTAGGTCTTTGGCTTGCCTGCTTATCGGCAGTAGTTTCACTTGTTATCTTTGGCTTTTTTTGCTCGACGGGAACAACGTTAATGTTAAATGCAAGTCTGACGGCGTCTTCCTGAATAGCGTACGTCATCTGCTCAAACATATCAAAGCCTTCCATTTTAAACTCCTGCAAGGGATCTCTCTGTGCCATTGAGCGAAGCGAAATTCCCTGCTTTAACTGGTCCATAGCGTCAATGTGGTCCATCCAATGTCTGTCAACCGCGCGCAAAAGCGAAAAACGCTCAAGGTCCGAAACGTCAACTCCAAGACGTTCAAGCTCGTGCTCGCGCGAGGTGTAGCGCTTAAACGCATCGATGCAGGCCTTTTCTATAATTTCGTCGCGCGAAAGATCGGCAAAATCGGTCTTTTTTGTATCCTTGTCAAGACAAATGCGCTTTAATTCTTCAGTCAAGCCCGCTAAGTTCCAATCGTCCCTTTTATCACCTAAAGTATGTGCTTCAACTACACGCGCAATAACCTTTTTGGTCATATTGTGAATGGTTTCGCCAACGTCCTCGCCCTCTAAAACTCTTCTGCGCTCAGAATAGATGGTTTCACGCTGGGTATTCATAACGTCGTCGTACTGAAGCACGTTCTTTCTTATCGAGAAGTTGCGGCTTTCAACACGCTTTTGTGCGTTTTCGATGGTTTTTGACAAAATTCCCGCCTCTATCATAGCGGTTTCGCCAACCATAGCCTTATCGGCAAGAAGTTGCATTCTGTCACCGCCAAAAAGGCGCATAAGATCGTCTTCAAACGAGATAAAGAAACAGCTTGCACCGGGATCGCCTTGACGACCTGAACGACCGCGGAGCTGGTTGTCAATTCGTCTGCTTTCGTGGCGCTCGGTACCTAAAATGCAAAGTCCTCCTGCCTCAACTACTTTAACGTGTTCGGCATCGGTAATTTCCTTGTATTTTTTCAAAAGCTGATTATACTTTTCGCGAAGAGCAATAATTTCTTCGTCGTCGGTTGCCTGATGACCTGTTGCAAGGTCAACCTTATCGTCGGGATAGCCCTGGCCTTTAAGGTCGTGGCGTGCCATAAAGTCGGGGTTTCCGCCAAGCAGAATATCGGTTCCGCGTCCTGCCATATTGGTTGCGATGGTAACGGCACCAAGACGTCCTGCCTGCGCAACAATTTCGGCTTCCTTTGCGTGATATTTAGCATTTAAAACCTCGTGCTTAATGCCCTTTCGGCGAAGCATTGCACTTAAAACTTCACTTATTTCTACCGAAACGGTACCTACAAGCACGGGCTGACCGTTTTGGTGGCGCGCGATAACCTCTTCTACAACGCCCTCAAACTTTTCTTTAACGTTTTTATAAACGCGGTCGTTTAAGTCTTTTCTTATCATCGGCTTGTTTGTAGGAACACAAACAACGTCAAGCGAATAAATACCCTTAAACTCTTCTTCTTCGGTCTTTGCGGTACCCGTCATACCCGAAAGCTTTTTATACATTCTAAAGTAATTCTGGTACGTTATGGTTGCTAAAGTCTGGTTTTCTTTTGCTATTTTAACGTTTTCCTTTGCCTCAATAGCCTGATGAAGACCCTCGCTGTAACGTCTGCCCTCTAAAATACGACCCGTAAATTCGTCAACGATTTTTACCTGACCGTCATCGGTTACTATATAGTCGCGGTCACGCTTAAATAAAAAGCATGCCTTTAATGCCTGGTTTATGTGGTGCGCAAGCTCGGTGTTGGCAGGGTCGGATAAATCTTCAATGCCAAGTGCTTTTTCTACCTTTGTAACACCCGTTTCGGTCAGCGCTACGGTTTTTGCCTTTTCGTCAATAGTAAAATCGTGCTTTAAACGTTCTGCCTCATACTCTTCGTCGGGAAGATCAAGCTGATTTTTCTTTTCTTTTTCGGCAATGCCCGAAAAATTGCGGACGATAGCATTTGCGGTAACGTACATTTCACTTGATTCGCTACCCATGCCCGAGATGATAAGGGGCGTACGTGCCTCGTCAATTAAAATACTGTCAACCTCGTCAACAATGGCAAAGTTAAGTCCGCGCTGACTGCGCTCGCTAGCGTGCTGAGCCATATTATCGCGAAGATAGTCAAAGCCAAACTCGCTGTTTGTGCCGTAGGTAATGTCTGCCGCGTATGCTGCTTGACGGTCTGCTTGCGGCATTTGGTTATATATGTTTCCAACCGAAAGCCCTAAAAAGTTAAAGAGCTTGCTCATCATTTCGGACTGGTAGCCTGCAAGATATTCGTTAACCGTAACGATATGCACGCCCGCGCCCGAAAGTGCGTTTAAATATGCAGGAAGCGTTGCGGTAAGCGTTTTACCTTCGCCCGTTTTCATTTCGGCAATTCTGCCCTGATGCAAAACTATACCGCCAAGTAATTGAACGTGAAACGGCTTTTGTCCTAAAACTCGCCACGCGGCCTCTCTGGCAACGGCAAAAGCCTCGGGCAAAATGTCGTCAAGCGTTTCTTTTCCGCTTGCAAGTCGAGCTTTAAATTCTTCGGTTTTTTCTCTTAATGCGTCGTCGCCGTAGCCTTGCATAATTCCATCGTATGCTTCTATCTTAGCGGCAATACGCTCAAGCTTTTTTAACTGTTGTGCGGTGTTGTCACCAAAAAGTCCGAAAAATGCCATTTAAATTATTCCCTCAAATTCCAAGATATTTTTTAATTTCGTCTGCCTTATCCGTTTGCTCCCAGCGAACAGAAAGGTCTTCTCTTCCCATGTGGCCAAGTGCGGCAAGGTCTTTATACTGCGGCTTTCTGAGCTCAAGTGCTTTAATAATAGCCTGCGGACGCGCATCAAAGAACTTTTCTACTGCGCTAACAATCTTTTCCTTGCTTGTTTTTTCGGTACCAAAGGTTTCTACCAGAATGCTAACGGGTGTTGCAACGCCGATAGCGTAGGCAAGCTGAACCTCGCACTTATCTGCCGCGCCTGAAGCAACGATATTTTTAGCAATATATCTTGCATAATACGCAGCCGAACGGTCAACCTTTGTCGGATCCTTACCCGAGAAGGCACCGCCGCCGTGACGCGAATATCCGCCGTAGGTGTCAACGATAATCTTTCTGCCCGTTAAGCCTGAATCGCCGTGCGGTCCGCCAATAACAAAGCGGCCCGTGGGGTTAATAAAGAACTTTGTGTTTTCGTCAAGCATTGCCTTGTCGCAAACAGGCTCGATAACGTGCTTTTTAATATCGGCGCGAAGCGTTTCCATATCAATATAATCTTCGTGCTGGGTAGAAACTACAACCGCGTCAATGCGCTTGGGCATATCGTTTTCATATTCGATAGTTACCTGCGTTTTTCCATCGGGACGAAGATAGGGCAAAACGTTTTGCGTGCGGACAAGCGTTAACTGCTTTGCAAGTGCGTGCGCAAGAGAGATAGGAAGCGGCATAAGCTCTTTTGTTTCGCGGCAAGCGTAGCCAAAGATAATACCCTGGTCGCCTGCGCCGGTAGAAAACATTTCGTCGCTTTCGCCCTGCTTTTGCTCGTGTGCGCTTGATACGCCCATAGAAATATCTGCCGACTGCTTGTCTATCTTGCAAATAACCTGACAGGTGTTGCCGTTAAAGCCGATGGCATCGCTGTCGTAGCCGATTTCTAAAACGGTTTTACGCGCAATAGCTTCAAAATCAACCTCGGCAGAAGACGTAATTTCGCCCATAACAACTAAAAAATCGGTAGTGCAGCAGGTTTCGCACGCAACTCTGGCAGTAGGATCCTGCGCTAAAAGTGCATCTAAAACCGCATCCGAAACTTGATCGCAAACTTTATCGGGATGTCCGCCCGTAACAGATTCTGATGAAAAAAAGTGCTTCACAAAAAACACCTCCATATATAAAAATAAAGTATTTCAAGTTATTATACAACAGAATTGAGCAAAAGGCAAGGGATGTAAGCATAATAATTACAAAATTTGGTTAAATAAAAATTAAAAAAACGCAAATAATTTTATTGAAAAGACTTTAAGAGGGTGTTTTTGTGATAGATAGACAAAATACGACGGTTATTTTTGC